>CANLAV010000063.1 GCA_947487905.1 Bacteroidota bacterium
GGGCCTGACAAGCAAAAAAAGAAATGAATGAAATGGTACAGAATATAATTTTTTTCAATGTAAAAGTATTGCAGTAATAAAGTATTAATTAACGCGCTGGCCATTTTTTAAAACAATAATAAAACCAGGAAATCCTTTCGCTTGAAGTTCATCTCTATATAAAACAGCATCTTGACGTGCACTAAAATTACCAGCTGTAACTTTATAAGCGCCATTTATTAGATCTATGTATACTTTACCTATTTTAGAGAACTTGCTTTTACTAGGCTCTGCAGCAAAAGAACCTATTTGAACTCTATATGAAAAACCTTGTTCGTTTGACACAGATGCGGTTGATGAAGTATTATTGCTAGTTCCTAATGCAGATGAATTAGAAGTGGGTGGATTTGTTGAGGGATTTGAAAAAGAAACTACGGATGTATTAATAGAAGTTCCTGAATTTGGCTGAGCAGATGTTCCATTAACAGTAGACATTTGAATAGCGCCAATAGTAACCGTTACAGGTTTAGTTTCAACTTCTTTCTTTTCATTGTTTTCTAAATAATAGAACTTTTGAGCTAATATACCCGTATCGGCAGCACTACTATTCACTTCAATCTGATAGCTAATAGAAAAAAATTCATCTGCTGGAAGCGAAACCCATACTAATTTAGCTCGTTGATTCTCAAATGTGAAATTACCTCCTTTAATATCTATGGGAGTTATAACATAACCTAAAGGGACATCAATTTGGTATTTTGCAAAATTAGAAAGTTCTCCTTTAACTATTTTAACTTCGGTAGTAAATTTAGAATTTGCTACCATTTGTGTTGGAAGATTTGCAGTAATACTAACTTGTGCAAATAAAACAGAAAAATTGATTAATGCTAAAAATGTTATTATTTTCTTCATAAAAAAAAGTTTATTAAAGACATAATTATAAATTAAATGTGTCTTGTATTAACAAATATAAGTAATTTGTTTAAAATTAAAAAAAATGTTTTGGCCAAAAATAAAAGGAATTTATTCCATACTTTTTAGTGTAAATACAATAGTAGTGCCTTCACCTTTTATACTTGAAACATCAATGGTTTCATTATGCGCCTCAATGATATGTTTTACAATTGCTAATCCTAAACCGGTACCACCCTGTTCTCTACTTCTTCCTTTATCTACTCTATAAAAACGCTCAAATAAACGTGGTAAATGTTTTTCATCAATTCCAATTCCATTATCTTTTACTTCAATAATTAGTTGTTCATTAAATTGATTGATATTGATGCTTGTTTTTCCTCTTTGTCTACCATACTTAATACTATTAGTAATTAGGTTAACTAATACTTGGCGGATTCTAAATTTATCAGCCAATACAAAAACAGATTTTTCTAATTTTTTAGGAAATTGCAATTTTATCTTCTGCTTATTCGCTTGAAATTCAAGTTGCTCTAGTACATCTTTTATCTGCTGACCAATATCGTATGTTTCTAGCTCTAATTCTAAAACGCCAACTTCTAATTGAGAAATCGTTTCTAAATCATCAACAATATGAATCATTCTATCAATACTTTTATCAGCTCGTTTTAAATATTCTATATTAATAGATGGATCTTCTAATCCTCCATCAATCAATGTTGATACATAACCTTGTATATTAAATATCGGTGTTTTTAACTCATGAGAAACATTACCTAAAAATTCTTTTCGATAACTATCCATATTATTATTTTGCTCAATTTCTTTTTGTCGTTCATTGGCTAATCGTTGTATTTCCATTTCTAAATTTGTGAGGGTATCAACTTCCTCTAAGTCAAAAACAGTATTTGGAATTTCCTTTTGTAATTGAGATTTAACCAGAACACTTAGTTTATCTATCTTATTAAAAATAATTTGATTATAAATAAAATAAATAGCTAAAAAACTAATTAAAAAAGTTATAAAAAATAGTAAAAATGGAATTGATAAATCTAACTTATTGTAAATTTGAAAAATAACTATTGAAAAAACAATGGTTTGGATTATAGCCGTAAAAACGCTCAACAAAACTGTGAGTGCAGATATTTTTAATTTATTAACCACGCAATATGTTTCAAATTGATAAGTACCAAAAATAACCTATTATTTGGTTTATACCAAGTTAAATGTATGAAATTAAAAGTAACTAATTGTTTGATTTTTTAGAACGGAGTGGTTTGAAAGGATAACTCATATATCAATTAAATAAACTCATAACAACCTATTATTCTAATTTATATATTTGTGATATGCCAACAAAAGAAGAAATAAAAAGCTATTACGATAATACATTTAAAGATTATCAAAAAAAAGTAGGAATAAATATTCGTCACAGAACTATTTTTAAAAATTTAAAAAAAGAAGGATTAACACGTCAATCAAATGTTTTAGAGATAGGATGCGGCATCGGCTCAGTGAGTCATTTAATTTTAAAATATATAAACGAAGGAAGCTTTGTAGGTTTAGATATCAGTTCTGAAAGTATTAAAACTGCCCAAGCATTTCATTCTTTTCATAAAAAAGCAGAATTTTTAGTGAACGATATGAGCGAATTTTCTCATCCTACTAAATTCGACTTTGTTGTTTTTCCGGATGTTTTAGAGCACATACCTGTTGATCAACACGCTCATATTTTTGATACCATATCAAAACTCACAACACCAAACGCTGTTGTATTAATAAACATTCCAGAGCCTAATCATTTAAATTGGATGCGTATTCATGAGCCTGAAAAATTACAAATTATTGATCAAGCCTTGTCTATGCAAGATTTAATAAATAATAGCTATCCATTCGGATTTAAATTAGTCTCCATGAATTCTTATCAATTACATTATACGGTTGCTGATTATACTAGTATTGTTTTAAAGAAAAATACGGAAGTAAAACATGCCGGAATGTTGCCTTATTTAAAAAGAGGAATGGAATCTTTTCTTGCTAAAATGATAGGATAACAAACAAATTACGATCATTATTAAATTATTTGGTTAAACATATTATTTGTATTTTTATACATTGAACGTTATAACCAACAAACATGACACCCAAAAAAATTGTTATTGAATCCTTAAAATGGATGTTTTCAGACCCGATTCGTTTTTTTAAAAATTACAATCGCAATGTGTATTATAAAAAAAAACTTGTAAAAAATAATTTCCCTACCCAATTACCTACAGTAGATTTATTAGATTTATTTGACGGAACATTTAATGTTGAATTGAATAAATATACATACTTAGAGAATACGTCAACCGTTATTGATTTAGCTATTTTAAAAGCCTTAGCTCAAAACATAAAAGACTGCAATTATTTTGAAATAGGAAGTTTAAGAGGAGAATCATTGTTTAATGTGGCAGAAGTTTCAAAGCACTGTACATCACTTACTTTGTCTCAGACGCAAATGAAACAATTTAATTTTAAACCTTCGTTATTAAAAAGTGCTAACCTGTTTAATTCTGAAATCAAAAATTTAACCGTGATTGAGGATAATTCTCTAACCTATGACTTTTCTAAATTAGGTAAATTTGATTTGATTTTTATTGATGGTGATCATACCTACGAAGGTGTAAAATCTGACACACAAAACGCATTTAAACATTTGATGCATGATGATACAATTATCGTGTGGCACGATTACACCTATTATCCTGAAACTGTCAGACATGAAGTATTAGCAGGTATTTTAGATGGTATTCCTTCTTCACATCACCAACATTTATACCATGTATCCAATGCCATGGTAGCCATTTATAAACCAAATGCTAAATTCAAAAGTAGCATGCTTGATTTTCCCACTGTACCTAACAAAGTATTTAAAGTAAAAGTAGAAGCAACATCTTTGTAAATTTTGATATCAACTAAATTTATAAAATCATCTGTACTAATTACTGTTGGAAATGCACTGCCATTACTTTCAGGAATAGTTTTATTACCTTTTTACATCAATGTTTTAAGTCCTGAAACATTCGCACAATTAGCCATTTACATAAGCATTACCTTGCTTGCACAAATTATTTTTGGATTAGGATTAGAATCTTACATTAATATTATTCCAATTACCTATAAAGATGAACATTCGGTTTTACAAAAGGGTATTAGTTCATTATTTACAGTAACATTCATTATTGGTATTGGTTTTATTTTACTCAGTTACTTTACTGGTACTTTTTTATTCAAGAACATATTCGACACCGAATTTCATTTTTTTCCTTTTGGTTTTTTATCAATTATAACCGCTTTTTTTAATAATTTTTTTAAACTTCATAATAATTTATTACTTGGTCAACAAAAAATAAAAAACTACTTCACAGCTAACGTGATTAATTTTTTCGCTACGTTAATTATATCGTTAGCAGGACTTATTTATTTTAAAGATTCGCTATGGGGCCCTATTTTAGGAAGGTTTTCATCAGGTGTTATTATTTTTCTGATGAGTTTTTATGGATTCATTAAACATTATCCATTTAAATTAAATAGAGATTTTTTAAAAAAAGGATTTGAGTTTTCAATACCCATGTTTTTATTTTTCATGTTTAATTGGGCTATGAATTATTTTGATAGAATTATTATTGAAAACAATATGCCCTTGAAAGACTTAGCGGTATATGATTTTGCAACCAAATGCAGTTTACCATTAGAGTTTTTACAAAATGGTTTATTTGCAGCGATAGCTCCACTTATTTATAAAATATGGCGTGAAACAAATTCAAAACAAAGCACATTAGAAGTAAACAGGTATTTTAATGGGTACTCTGCTATCTTTTTAATTCTAACGCCATTATCGTGTTTATTAATCCCCTTGATTGTACCTTTGGTTGTGCATAAAGAAATCTATTTTGAATCGTTTCAATACATCGGGATCATGGCAGTTGGCTATTGTTTCAAAGCTTATTATTTCGTTTATTACATTGTCATACTTTATCATAACAAAACGAAGGTCATGCCTTTTGTTTTTTTAATTTTAGCAAGTATTCAAATAAGTTTAATGCTTGTAAGTACAAGTTATTTCGGTATTATGGGAATCATATTAAGCTCTTTATTTGTAAAAATAATACAACCCATCGTCATTTCTTATTTCGCTAAAGATTTATTTGAATACAATTTCAATAAATTAAAACTCATTTATTTACCCTTAATTTTTTTAGGATTAGTTTTAATAAGTCAATATTTTATTAATTCCTTTTCAATTTATCTAATCTATGCTACTCAACTCTTATTTGCTATAACATCAGTCTATTTAGTTTACAAAAACGAACTGATTTTTGTGATTCAAAAGTATTTAAAGAAAAGTAGATAAGCTTAAAGTTTTTTTTCAATGAGCGCATTAATCAATGTTTTTAATTTATGTTCGCGAAAGGAAAAATGATAATCGTTGATTACTTTCTTTCTGGCCTCAAACGATAACGTTATTTTATCTGCTTGAGAGGCACGATTTAATAATTTAATTAAATCCGTTGTATTCTTTTTCTCTAAAACAAAACCTGTATTACCAATAATATCTGGAATAGCTGAAACACTGCTTCCAATAGGAATACAGCCACATAGCATAGCTTCGCACAATGCATTTGGAAAACCTTCGAACATAGAAAGCTGTGCGTAAAATTCATGCTTTTGAAACTGAAGAATTAATTCATCCTGATTTATTTTCTTAATTAACTTTACATTGCTTGGAACCAACCTATTCAATTGTGTATGTTCGCAACCAATAATTGTAAACGTAAAATTGGGTAACTTACCTGCCGCTTCAAAAATTAAATCAATTCCTTTTCTCAAAAAAACAACTTCACTTTCAAAACCAGCCGCAATAACAGCAACAGAATTAAGCATACGCGTTTCGTGTCCGGATTTAAATTTTTCAGGATCAAACCCATAATGAATTTCTGTAAATGGAGTATTTAAATTCATACAAAAAAAACGAGCGCCTTGATGTGAATATATTTCAGGATGATAATGATACTCTTGTAACATCAATGATTTATGGACAGGTGCAACATGTGTAGCCCAACGAAAAGAAAATGATGTAAATAAACCTAATATTTTTTTATCAAAATTACCGTAGTGTATGGAAGGAATAGCGGCACTTTCTGTACCAGCTGTTATTAATAAACACGGTCTCCGAGTGATTTTAGCGATAACACAAGGTAAAAAAGATAAATAACCAGGAAACTTACAGATGTAAATATCTGTATTGAAAATATGCCTCATTAATACCAAATAGTGTTTTAAAAACAAAAGTGGCGTTTGCCATTTTTTATTTGGCTTAAAAACAAAAACAGTCACATCAAATTCTTTACTTAAAAAATCGATGTCCTTTTTTACAAATGTAAATAGACCAGAGGTTGTAAAAAAAATATGTTTTTTTGCTTTCATAAAATTTAGATTTCTAAAAATACTATTTATTTTTAACCTAACATTTATCAATAATAAATACTACTTTTAAAGCATTGAATATGTCGACTAAAAAAGTGCTTATCATTACTTACTATTGGCCACCAACGGGAGGTGCAGGTGTACAACGTTGGTTAAAATTTAGTAAATATTTCCGACAATTTAATTGGGAACCTATTATATATACACCTTCAAACCCTGATTTTCCAATCAACGACGAAACTCTTTTAAAAGATGTTCTTCCTGATCTTGAGATTTTAAAAACTCAAATTAATGAGCCGTATGATGTGTATCGTAAAATTATGGGGAAGAAAAAAACGGATACGGTTAATCAAGGTTTTTTATCTGAAAGTAAAGAAAATAAAGTTTTACAAAACATGATGATTTGGGTAAGAGGCAATTTCTTTATTCCTGACGCCCGTAAATTTTGGATCAAGCCTTCTGTAAAATATTTATCAGAGTACTTGAAAAAAAACAAGATAGATGCTGTAATTAGCACTGGTCCACCACATAGTATGCATTTAATTGCTTTGGGATTAAAACAACAATTTAATATTCCTTGGATTGCTGATTTTAGAGATCCATGGACTCAAATTGATTTTTACAATCAATTACAATTAACGAAATGGGCTGATAACAAACATAAAAAATTAGAAAAGATAGTTTTAAAATTAGCTAATAAGGTCGTAACCGTTAGTGGACATTGGGCAGAAGATTTAAAATTACTTTGTGATAGAAAAATAGATGTGATTACAAATGGATTTGATGCTGACGATTTTACACCTACAGATGATAATACCTTACTGAAGGGTTTTTTGTTTCATCATATTGGAGCGCTCAATAAGGATAGAAATCCACATACACTTTGGAAGGTACTTGGAACATTATGTAAAGAAAATGAAGCGTTTAAAAAAGATTTAAAATTAAAGTTCACCGGTAAAACTGATGCGGCTGTTTTTGACAGTTTAAAAGAAAATGGCATTTTTGAAAACGCTGAAAAAACAGATTATATGGCGCATTCAGAGGTCGTGAAATTATTACTAAAGTCACCAATTTTATTATTACCCTTAAATGACACTCCAAATGTTTTAGGAATTGTTCCGGGTAAATTATTTGAATACTTAGCTGCTAAGCGACCTATTTTTGCAATTGGAAATGTGGAAGGCGACACTGCTAAAATCATTGCAGATGCTCACGCTGGAGAAATGGTTGGGTTTAAAGACGAAGAAAGTACAAAAAAACATGTATTGGAATTGTATCAACAATTTAAACAACACAATTTAGAAATTAACTCTTCTTCAATTGAAAAATATTCTCGTAAAAGTTGTGCTGAAAGCTATACCAAATTATTAAACGAAATTATCGTTTAATCTTGTTGTGATTTTTAAAATCCTGTATATTTCTTAAAAATTTTAATAGCTACAGCTAATAAAATAATTCCAAATACTTTTTTAAGGATTGCAATTCCACCAACGCCAAGAAAGCGTTCCAATCTATCTAAGTTTTTGAGTACAACAAAAACAATGATTACGTTTAAAAAGATAGCAAAAATAATAGATATTAAATTATACTCAGCTCTAATAGAAAGCAATGTTGTGAGTGTTCCTGTACCAGCAATTAAAGGAAAGGCCAATGGTATAACGGACGCAGTAGCTGGCATTGTATCTTTTGAAATTTGAATTCCTAAAATCATTTCCATTGCTACAATGAAAATGAGAATAGATCCAGCAAGCGCAAAATCACCAATGGTAATTCCAATAATTTCTAAGATAGAATTTCCTACAAATAAAAAAATAAGCATGATGCCAAGCGAAACTAAGGAAGCCTTAGGAACATCAATTCCACCAGCTTTTTGCTTTAAATTAATTATGATTGGAATTGAGCCAATAACATCTATTACGGCAAACAAAACCATTGTCACTTTTAAAATCTCAATGATATCAAATTTTAAATCCATACGTTATTTTAATTTAGATGATCAATAATAAAGCGTTTTTTTATTTCAAGGCATCAATTAATTTTTCAGCTAATTCAACGCCAATTCGTTCTTGAGCTTCATTGGTTGCCGCTCCGATGTGTGGCGTTAATGATATTTTCGTGTGCTTTAAAATAGCCTCGTTTGGAGTAGGTTCATTTTCAAAAACATCTAAGCAAGCGTGTGCAATTTTCCCTGAATGCAATCCAGCTAATAAATCTGCCTCATCAATCACACCACCTCTAGAAGCATTGATTAATATGACACCATTTTTCATCTGACTGATTTCTTTTTCAGTGATCATTTTTCCTCCAGGAACATGCATGGTAATCACATCTGCACTAGAGATCAATTGATCTAACGGTACCGTGCTAATCTTTACATCAACTCCTTGCGTTCCATGAATATCTAATTTTAATTCAGCTTCTTTCACAAATGGATCATACGCTAATACTTTCATACCACAACCTAATGCAATTTTAGCAGTATATTGCCCAATGCGACCAAAACCAATTATACCAATGGTTTTATCTCTTAATTCAACACCTTTAGAATAACTCTTTTTTAAATCTTCAAAATTTGAATTTCCAATTAACGGCATGTTCCTATTACTTTCATACAAAAAACGAACGGCATTAAATAAATGAGCAAACACTAATTCAGCAACAGAATTGCTTGATGCAGCTGGTGTATTAATCACTTGTAATCCTTTTGAACGCGCATAATCAACATCTATGTTATCCATTCCAACACCACCTCTGCCAATAACTTTTAAATGAGGACAAGCATCTATAACGTCTTTCCTAACTTTGGTAGCACTGCGCACAGTCAGTGCAATGTAATGTTTATCATTTATTTCTTGAGCTAAATTTTCTTGAGCTACCTTGTCTGTAACCACTGTGAATCCAGCTTTTTCTAACATGCTTTTACCTACCGCATCAATGCCATCATTGGCTAAAATTAATTTACTCATTGTAATTATTTAAAATTTTTATTCTAATTTATGTTTTTAAAATTTGACAGTTAACCCGCCTTGAACCGATGGTCCGCCAATTCCAGCCTCTATGTTTAAACCGATATTGTCATTGAAAAAGTAACGCAAACCCAAGCCTAATCTAAACGATACAGGAAATGCATTAAGTATCCCTGTATTGAAAGCATTAACACTGTAATTATCGTATGGATTAGTCGTTTTTAAAACTGAATTTTTATATCCCGCACCAATACTAGCATAAGGATCGAAGTGAGCCGTTGTGGCATAATGAAAATTAACTCTGCCTAATATACGCTGCTTTGTTAAACTTGCATTGTAATAGCCTGCAATTATTAAATTCTGTCCATTTGTTTGTATAACAGAATTTTCATCATAATACTGCATATAAACAGCTGCAAATGTGTATTCAAGTCCAAGTCCAATATCTTCGGTTACCATGTATTCGAATTTTGCACCTAAGTGATTTAAATTATTAACTGAAATGACATTTGTATTATTTACCGAATTATTATTACTCGATTTAAAAGCTTCCTTAATGGCATTTCCTAAAACATAAGGATAACCGTAAAAAGCATCAATGATAAAATCACCTTGGTTAACACAAAATTGTTTTTCAGTTGGCGCTGTTTGTGCCTTTGATTGTAACTGCATTGCCATTACAGACATGCTTACTAATACGATTTTTTTTATACTCATGATTGGATGATTTAGTTAATTAATAATTAATGAAAATAGTTTATGTATTTGTTACGATGTTTTTAGTTGCTCAATGATGGCTTCAATACTCATACCGTCAGCTTCGGCTTTATAATTGCGAATGATACGGTGTCTTAAAATTGAATTAGCCACTGCTTTAACATCATCTATATCTGGACTGTATTTACCATTAATCGCTGCGTGACACTTAGCGCCTAAAACCAAGAATTGAGAAGCTCTAGGTCCAGCACCCCAAGCCAAATACTTTTTAGAAATCTCGGAACTAAATTCTGAATTTAACCGTGTTTTATTAACGAGCTTCACGGCGTATTCTAAAACATTATCCGCAACAGGGATTTTACGAATTAAATTTTGAAAGAAAATAATTTCTTCAGCAGAAATAATTTTATTTAATTCCACTTTTCTATCAGTGGTTGTATTTTTCACGACGTTAAGTTCTTCTTCAAAACTTGGATAATCCAACCAAACATTAAACATAAAACGGTCTAATTGTGCTTCAGGTAATGGATAGGTGCCTTCTTGTTCAATTGGATTTTGTGTTGCTAAAACAAAAAATGGATTCCCTAAATCATATTTTTTTCCTGCAGTTGTTACGCAACGCTCTTGCATAGCCTCTAATAGTGCAGCTTGAGTCTTAGGAGGTGTTCGGTTTATTTCATCTGCCAAAACAATATTGGCAAATAAAGGGCCTTTTATAAATTTAAAATTTCTGTTTTCATCTAAGATTTCTGATCCTACAATATCACTTGGCATTAAATCTGGAGTGAATTGAATACGACTGAAAGACAATCCTAATACATCCGAAATGGTGTTTACGAGTAAGGTTTTAGCTAATCCTGGAACACCAACTAATAAACAATGTCCTTTACAAAAAATAGAAATTAAAACATTTTTAATTGTTTCATGTTGTCCAACAATTACTTTTCCTATTTCTGTGTTAAGCTCTTTATATTTGCCTACAAAGGCATCGATAGCTTCAACGTCATTTTTATAGTTCATTCTTTTTTTTTGCTTAAAAATACAATTTTAGTTTTGTAGTGTGTACGTTATTTTATATTTATTTTTAAATGAATATGATTTATAATATTTAAATCGATTATTCTATTTCAATTGTTGAACTATGTAGTTGTTAGCGATGTATTCTATGGCTCCAAATCATTTAGAGTTTAATTTTAAATGCGTTTTTGAGCCCGAATATGGTTTATTTAGCTTGGATGTTAAAACGTTGTTAAAACGAATTAAAATAGTGTAAATAAAAAAGGTAACCAATTGGTTACCTTTTTTTGTTTTAATAATTTATAATCAAACTATGCTTCTGGAGCAGTTTGTTCAGTTGCATCCATTTCATCAGCTAGAGTGATATCTTTTTTAGTAGATTTACCACGACGTGTTGATTTAGCTTTTTCAACTTTAGCTGTTTTACCATTAGAGTAAATGTCATTAAAATCAACTAATTCAATAAGTGCCATCTCTGCAGCATCACCTTGTCTGTTACCAGTTTTAATGATACGAGTGTAACCACCATTTCTTTCTGCAACTTTAACAGAAACTTCTTTGAAAAGTAACGCTACGATTTCCTTGCTTTTTAAAGAACTAAATACAGTTCTACGACTGTGAGTAGAATCGTCTTTACTTCTGTTAATGATTGGTTCAACATAAGTTCTTAAAGCTTTTGCTTTTGCTAAAGTTGTAAAAATACGTTTGTGTTCAATTAAAGAACAAGCCATATTGCTCATTAATGCCTTACGGTGTGAAGCTGTTCTACCTAAATTATTTATTTTATCTCCGTGTCTCATTTTATTTTTAGTTTTAAAAGTTTGAAAGAATAAAGGTTTTTAAAGTTTCCGGCCTCTAACCTTCTAAACTTTCCAACCTTAATAACATTCTAAACTACATATTAATCTTTGTCTAATTTATATTTTACTACGTTCATTCCAAATTGTAATCCTTTTGTTGAAACTAAATCTTCTAATTCAGTTAAAGATTTTTTACCAAAATTACGGAATTTCAATAGGTCATTTTTATTGAAAGAAACTAGTTCTCCTAAAGTTTCAACATCTGCTGCTTTTAAGCAATTTAAAGCACGAACAGATAAATCCATGTCAACTAATTTAGTTTTTAATAATTGACGCATATGAAGAGATGTCTCATCAAATTCTTCTTCAGATTTTTTATCTTCAGAATCTAATGTTATTTTCTCATCAGAGAACAACATAAAGTGATAAATCAAAATTTTAGCAGCTTCTTTCAAAGCTTCTTTAGGATGAATAGATCCGTCAGAAATAATATCAATAATTAATTTTTCGTAATCTGTTTTTTGTTCAACACGGTAATTTTCTATTGTGTATTTTACGTTTTTAATTGGCGTATAAATAGAATCAATAAAAATAGTGCCTTGAGGAGCTGAATTAGTTTTGTTTTCCTCTGCAGCAACGTATCCACGACCTTTGTCAATTGTTAATTCAATTTTCAATTTTACATTTGAATCGCAATTAAAAATAACTAAATCAGGATTTAAAATCTGAAAACCATTTGCAAACTTTCCAATTTCGCCAGCAGTAAATGTTTCGTTACCTGCAAAATGAATAGTAACTTTTTCAGCATCATGGTTATCTAATTGTTTTTTAAA
>CANLAV010000064.1 GCA_947487905.1 Bacteroidota bacterium
AAATAGAAACGGAAAAGAAATAATACTTCCGATACAACTAAAAAATAAAGAAAATAATTTGGGTGTGATAAAAAAAACTGAAATCGTAAAAACATCTATATCAGCACTTGGTGCAGAATTCGAAGAATTAAATGTGGACGAATTATCCAAATACAGAATACAAAATGGAATTAGGATTAAGAGACTACAACCAGGAAAGCTTCTCAATGCGGGTATTAAAGAAGGTTATATCATTACTGCCATTGATAAACGAAAAATTTCAACAATTAAAGATTTACAAACTTTACTCGAAACTAAATCTGGTGGAATTTTAATTGAAGGTGTTTATGAAAATGGGATCCGAGCCTATTATGGATTTGGTATGTAATTGGTGTATTTATTAAGAAATATTTTACTTCTAACTAATTACCTAAAATTTAAAAAAAGAATTTAAAATGAATTCATAAAACGCAAATAGTTAATAATCAATTAAATATAAAATTGTAAAAACCGTTGAATTTTACTACTTTTGTAGGCTACAACAAACAACATTTCATCATGAGGCAACTAAAAATAACCAAATCGATTACAAATCGCGAAAGTGCATCGTTAGATAAATATCTTCAAGAAATTGGACGAGAAGAATTAATTACTGCCGAAGAAGAAGTTGTTTTAGCTAAAAAAATTAAAGATGGAGATCAAGCCTCGTTAGAAAAACTAACACGTGCTAACTTACGTTTTGTGGTTTCGGTAGCAAAACAGTATCAAAATCAAGGATTAAGTTTGCCGGATTTAATTAATGAAGGAAATTTAGGATTAATAAAAGCCGCTCGTCGTTTTGATGAAACAAGAGGTTTTAAATTTATTTCTTATGCTGTTTGGTGGATTCGTCAATCCATTTTACAAGCTTTAGCTGAGCAATCTCGTATTGTTCGTTTACCTTTAAATCAAGTAGGTTCTTTAAATAAAATCAATAAAGCGTACTCAAAATTAGAACAAGAATTTGAACGTGAACCAAGTGCTGATGAAATTGCAACCTTATTAGACTTACCAATAGATAAAGTTTCTGATACGATGAAAGTATCTGGACGTCATGTAAGTATGGATGCTCCTTTTGCAAATGGTGAGGAAAGCTCATTATTAGATGTATTAGTTAACCACGATTCATTAAAAGCGGATGCAGGTTTAATTATGGAGTCTTTATCAAAAGAAATTGATAGAGCTTTGTCTACATTAACAGAAAGAGAACGTGACGTTGTGAAATTATTTTTTGGAATTGGATTAAATCATGGTTTAACGCTTGAAGAAATTGGAGATAAATTTGATTTAACTAGAGAACGCGTTCGTCAAATTAAAGAAAAAGCAATTCGTCGTTTACGTCATTCATCTCGTAGTAAATTATTACAACAATATTTAGGATAAACATTTTCGATAATTAAAAAGGCTTACCAATCTGGTAAGCCTTTTTTTTTGAACTAACTTGTAAATTATTTTTTAAAGACGCCTTTAATTTTATCTTTCAAGTGTATAACTTTATCTATTTGTTCTTGAATAGCTGGTATAGTCATATCAGTCATTGGCGAATCACTTAATGATTTTAATGACTCAGGATAAAACAAAATATAGCTTGAGAATTCACTGTTCTTATTTAAAGATTTAGGCATATTATCAACATGAAAATCAAAAGAAACCGTTTGTTTTCTGCTACTCAAAAACACATATAAATCATCTGTATTTACCTTATCAACAATGTCACTATCATCAAAACTAGTTACCGTAAGGTAATTATAAAACTCTTTTTTCTTATCATTCACTAACTTAATAAAAGCATCAATTGTTTTTTGTTGCCCGTAAATAATAGAACCAGTTCCAATCTGTTTTAAAATTGTATTTATTTTTTTCACAACTAAATTAAATCCACTTTCTAATTCTGCATTTGGAGTGAGAACTAAAATCACTTTATTATAGGTGTTTAATGGTTGAATAATTTTAGAAATAATAATGGACTGCTTTGTTTTCAATAATAAATTATCAGCTATGTTTCCAAAAATAATATTACTGGAACTTTGCTGTGCTTTCCAACTAATTAAGATGTCAGAAATATTATAAGCCTTTGCGGTTCGAGCGATACCATCAACAATGCTCAAATCAACCTTCTTCAGCACCTGTACTTTTTTATCACCTGATGAAATTTGCTCAACAACACCATCAATTACTTTTTTGACAACATTAATTCGTTCATCAGCTTCAGCTGTATCTTCTACAATAGATAAAGGATAAATTGGTTCCTGTGATTTAACATCTTTGATCATTAATGACAAATCAATCAGTCTTGCAATATTTTCAGGATTACTAACCGGAATTAATATTCGTTCCGTTCTATCAATGATTTTTTTAGAATTTTCATTCTCTTCAATTGCGATTTCTCTTGAAGCACGCTCCGTAACAAACGAACTCACCATACAAGTAATTAAAATTAAAATAATGGTACCGTTGATTACATTTTGATCAAACAAACCGATATCGTAACCTACTTTAATAACTGCTAAGGTAGCCGCAGCATGAGACGCACTTAATCCAAACATAACACGTTTTTCGTGTTTGGTATATTTGTAAATAAAACCTGTGACTTGCGCGGCCAACCATTTTGTAGCAATTGCTACAAAGCTTAAAGTCCCAGCAAAAACAAGCGCATTTGTACCCTTAAAGAATAAACTAAGATCCACCAACATACCAGCACTTATCAAAAAGAAAGGAATAAAAATGGTGTTACCAATAAAAATAACTCTATTCATTAATATAGAATTATGAGGGATTACTCTGTTTAAAGCTAATCCAGATAAAAAGGCTCCGATGATTGGTTCAACGCCGGCTAATTCGGAAAAGAAGCCAGAAATAAAAACAACCGCTAAAACATAAATGTATTGTGAACTTCCCTGCCCTTCAATGTTTCTAAAAAACCATCGACTAATTTTTGGTAAAAAATACAACACTGAAAAGCCTAAAAGTCCTAATGATCCAACCAAACGAATCCAAAACATAGAGTTAATTTCACCACCAACTACATTAGTTATGACACCAAGCAATATCAAAACAGCACTATCCGTAATAATAGTTCCACCAAATGAAACTTGAACAGCCCTGTTTTTTACAATACCCATATTACTTACAATGGGATAACTCAAAAGAGTATGCGTACTAAACATACTGGCTAATAATAAAGCAGGCCACATGGTAAACTCAAATACATAAATACAAACGATGTATCCTATAATAATTGGAATAAAGAAAGTGAGTGCGCCAAATACTAAACTCTTAGCACGATTTTGTTTATACTCTTGCATGTCGATTTCTAAACCTGCTAAGAACATAATATATAATAAACCTGTTTTACTAAACAACTCGAAACTAGTTGATTTCTCTATAATATGCAGGGTATTTGGACCAATAATCACACCTGCTATAATTAAACCAATGATGCCGGGAATTCGGAATCGTTTTAAAATAAGCGGTGCAAATAAAATAATTAAAAGCGTCAGGGATAAAATTAAAACAGGATTTGTAACTGGAAGATACTGATTAAGAAAATCTTTAATTGCCAATAAATTTAAATCCATTTGTAACATGTTATTGTTTTAGCGAATATAATGAAATAATACAATTCAATGAATGAATCAATAAAACAATAATCATAAGGTAACTTTCAATTTTAGAATGAAATCACAAATTTAATTTGTGCTAACACTACGAGAGGCCTTCATGGCTAAGATGTATTTAAATAAATCATCTTTTTGGCTATCTGTAATTTCTGCTCTTGGCGCCATATCATCCACTTCGTGTTTCCATGATTGCTCAGAACGGTTATATAAATTCTTCATACCGTGACAATTAGTACAAGCACCTGTGTAGATGGCGTATCCGTTATTTAAATTCTGTAACGTAACATCAGGATATTTAGGTTGAATAGCTTTCAGCTCAATATCTGTTGGCAAAAGGCTGTTTACTGTTTTAGCAGCAACTGTTTTAACAACAACTGTTTTTTTTGAAGTACAAGAAAATGTCATATTTGCAATGACAATGATGGCAATTAACTTTAGATTTTTCATGATTTTTAAATTTAGGGTTTATTAATCTTCTATATGATATTCATTTATTTTACGATACAGTGTTCGTTCACTAATTCCTAATTCTTTTGAGGCATATTTCCGTTTTCCTTTATGCTTCTTCAAGGCTTTTTTAATCATGTCGATTTCTTTGTCTTGCAATGAAAGCGACTCTTCAACAAAAATAGGCTGAGCATATGCATTTTTATCAGAAACAATAATTGGATTATGCACAGTTAAATCTCTATTGGTTGGCAAAACCGAAAAATTATTCTCAGCTCTGAAAAGCTGATCAGTATTTTGCAATGAAGACTCATCCATACTATTCAACGGATTTGAAACGCCTTTCATCATGTTATGAACGACTTGTTTTAAATCATTCATTTCTTTTTTCATATCAAATAATACCTTGTATAGCAAATCCCGCTCATTCAATTCAGTAGATGATGAATTTGAAAATGGATTATTAGTTAAAGCTGGTAATTTATTTGTTTGATAATTTGGAAGATACTGTAATAACCCTTCAAGCGTTATTTCTCTATCTTTTTCAATGATGGAAATTTGTTCTGTAATATTTTTTAATTGACGAATATTTCCTGGCCAATAATAATTAATCAATGCTTGTTCGGCATCTGGATTTAATTTAACAGAAGGCATTCTGTACTTAGTGGCAAAATCGTTAGCAAACTTTCTAAACAATAAGGCTATATCATCTTTTCTGTCACGCAAAGGAGGTAAATTTATTGGTACTGTATTTAATCGATAATATAAATCTTCTCTGAACTTACCTTTTTCAATAGCTACATTAAAATTAATATTAGTAGCTGCAACAACTCTTACATTTGTTTTTAAAACTTTACTACTACCAACTTTGATGTATTCACCTGTTTCTAAAACACGTAATAATCTTGCTTGAGTTGATAAAGGGAGCTCTCCAACTTCATCTAAAAAAATAGTTCCGCCATCAGCTACTTCAAAGTATCCTTTGCGCGCTTCGTGGGCTCCAGTAAACGAACCTTTTTCATGTCCAAATAATTCACTATCGATTGTTCCTTCTGGAATGGCGCCACAGTTAACAGCAATATACTGTCCATGTTTTCGTGCACTATTTTGATGGATAATTTGAGGAAACACTTCTTTACCAGTTCCACTTTCACCATTAATCAAAACACTCAAATCTGTTGGCGCAACTTGACGAGCAATATCAATTGATCGTTCTAATACTGCATTACTGCCTATTATACCAAAACGTTGTTTAATATCTTGTAGTGTCATTTTTGTTAATTTATAAAGATAAATGTATTAAGTATCAAGATTTATTTATCGTTGGTTCTAATGTTTCTCTAAATGAAAAGATCATATTTTTCAATTCGTTTAATTCTTTCAAAATTTTAATTCGCAATTCTTCTTTACCGAATTTACGTCTGTCACAAATTATCAAATGAGTTTCCAATTCAAAACAGGATCCCAAAGCAGTTGTAATATACTCTGAAAAATGTTTTTTCGTTCTTTTACCACAACCTTCAGCAATATTTGCTGGTATAGAACAAACACATCTAACTATTTGTGACTTTAAATTAAATCGTTCGTCTTGCGGTAAATCAGATGTGAAATCATAACATAGGTCAACTAAATCGATAGATCTTTGCCAAATTTTCAAATCTTTATAATTATGAGCCATGATTTTAAATTAAAACAAACTTTAATCTTATTACTAATTTCTTTTAAAATACTTCTCAAACGCATTCTCCAATCAAAGTGCCACTTGTGCAGCTAGTTATAAGAACGTTCACGTAATCGCCTTTTTTCAAATTTCCTTTCGGGAAAACACAAACTGTATTTTGAGAATTTCGTCCACTCATCATGTCGGCTGACTTTTTTGAAACATTTTCTACTAATACTTTATATACTTTACCTAATCCTTGTTTGGTTCTTATTTCACTATGCCTGCGCTGTGCATCAACAATTTCTGTTAATCTGCGACTTTTAATTTCTGCAGGTACATCATCTTTATACTTACGTTCGGCTAATGTTTTTGGTCGTTCGCTATAACTAAACATATAAGCAAATTCATATTGCACGTCTTCCATTAATGACAACGTATCTTGGTGTTGCTCTTCGGTTTCTCCACAAAAACCAGTAATAATATCTGCGCTAATACCTGCATCTGGCAATATGCGGCGGATTGCAGCAATTCTATCTAAGTACCATTCACGCGTATAACCTCTATTCATTTTTTCTAACACATCGCTATTTCCGCTTTGCACAGGCAAATGAACGTACTTGCAAATATTTTCATACTTAGCCATCATGTGTAACACATCATCGCCCATATCTTTAGGATGTGATGTTGAATAGCGAACTCTTAATTCAGGATGGATTAACGCAACCATTTCAAGAAGTTCTGCAAAGGTTGTTGAATTAGCTTTTTGCTCTTCAGTTAAATTTTCTTTTTTTAAACCACCGCCACTCCATAAATATGAATTCACATTTTGCCCTAACAATGTTATTTCTCTATAACCATTTTCAAAAGCTTCACGAGCCTCTTTTACAATAGTTTCTGGTTCACGACTTCTTTCTCTTCCTCTTGTAAATGGTACAACACAAAAACTACACATGTTATCGCAACCACGCATAATACTTACAAATGCACTTACACCATTAGCATCTAAACGAACCGGTGAAATATCTGCATAGGTTTCCTCTTTACTTAATAAAACATTAATGGCTTGCTGGCCACCTTCTGCAACTGCAATTAAATTTGGCAAATCACGATAAGCATCAGGCCCTACAACCATATCAACTAATTTTTCTTGCTCTAAAAACTGATGTTTCAAGCGTTCAGCCATGCAACCCAAAACGCCAATTAATAAGTTTTTATTAGTCTTTTTTACTTTTTTGTAATCGTACAAACGCTGCCTTACTTTCGACTCTGCATTTTCTCTAATAGCACATGTATTTACAAATATTATATCAGCTTCTTTATAATCACTAGTCGTCGTATATCCTTTATCTATTAATATAGAGGCAACAATTTCACTATCGGCAAAATTCATTTGACAACCATAGCTTTCCAAGAACATTTTTTTTCCTGCAGAAAATGTGTTTTTTTGAACTTCACGAACTAACGCTTCACCTTGTTTCGATTCATCAATTATTTTACTTTCCATATAACATCAATAAAAACACAAAGGTAATGCTTTGTTCTGACATTTTGACACATTAGGTGCTTTTGACTTCATAAAAAAAAATAAAAAATAAAAACAATTAACTGTCTGTATTTTAATGAGTTAATAAGTCGTTTAATTCATTTCATCGACTTTTTTTAGAGCTCAAAAAAATATAAATTAGGATTAATCGGATTTTATTTTTTTTCTTTGCACAAAAAATTAATAGAAAGAATTGTTTTTTAAACCGCTTTTTTGATCAAATTACACATTATTTTACTTATAGATATTATAAATACATGGCAAAAAATTTAGTGATAGTTGAGTCCCCCGCAAAGGCAAAAACAATAGAAGGATTTTTAGGAAAAGATTTTATCGTTAAATCAAGCTTCGGTCATATTAGAGACCTTGTAAAAAAAGGGTTTGGAGTGGACATCGAACATAATTTTACGCCAACTTACGAAGTACAACCGGATAAAGAACGCGTTATTGCGGAACTGAAAAAATTAACAAAAGGTGCTGAGATGATTTGGTTAGCATCCGATGAAGACCGTGAAGGAGAAGCGATTAGTTGGCATTTATACGAGACATTAAATTTAAATCCTAAAAATACAAAGCGAATCGTTTTTCATGAAATTACAAAACCAGCCATTTTAAAGGCGATTGAAAATCCTCGCGAAATTGATATTAATTTAGTAAATGCTCAACAAGCGCGTCGTGTTTTAGATCGATTAGTTGGTTTCGAGTTGTCGCCCATTTTATGGCGTAAGGTTCGCCCAAGTTTATCTGCTGGACGAGTTCAATCGGTTGCTGTACGATTAATTGTGGAACGCGAACGTGAAATTCAAAAATTTAATTCTACATCTGCCTTTAAAGTTTCCGCTATTTTTAATGTTGGATCGGGTTTATTAAAGGCTGAATTAGACAAGCGTTTTGCTAACGAACTAGAAGCTCAAGAATTTTTAGAAACATGTAAACCAGCAACTTATACTATTGATAGTTTAGAAACTAAACCTGCAAAACGTTCACCTGCTGCGCCATTTACAACATCCACGTTGCAGCAAGAGGCAGCTCGAAAACTAGGTTTTTCTGTAGCACAAACGATGCAAGTTGCACAGCGTTTATACGAAGCTGGTAAAATTACATACATGAGAACTGACTCCGTTAATTTATCGGATACAGCCATGGATCAAGCAAATAAAGCCATTAATCAAAATTACGGAGAGAAATATTATACACCTCGTAAGTTTAAAAATAAAAGCAAAGGTGCTCAAGAAGCTCATGAAGCCATTCGGCCAACATACATAGATAGAACTGTCATTGATGGCGAGCGTAACGAAATTAGACTCTACGATTTAATTTGGAAACGAACCATTGCTAGTCAGATGAGCGATGCTGAATTAGAAAAAACAACTGTAAAAGTGAACGTAAGCGGCGCATCCGAAATATTTGTTGCGCAAGGTGAAGTTCTAAAATTTGATGGTTTCTTAAAAGTATATATGGAAGGAACGGATGATGACGATTCTGATGAAGACAACGCTTCCATTCTTCCTCCAATGAAAGTTGGTGAGAAAATTGAAAGCAAAGAAATTTCAGCAACGCAGCGTTTTACGCATCATCCTGCTCGATATACTGAAGCAAGTTTAGTTAAGAAATTAGAAGAATTAGGCATAGGTCGTCCTTCTACGTATGCACCAACAATTAGTACAGTTCAAAAACGTAACTACGTTGAAAAAACTGATAGAGAAGGTAATCCAAGAAACTATACGTGCTTAACTTTAGTAAAACAAAATTTAACTAAGGAAATTAAAACAGAAAATACTGGTGCAGAAAAATCAAAATTATTTCCTACTGATATAGGAATGGTTGTTAATGATTTTTTATTGCAATACTTCCCTACTATTTTAGATTTCAATTTTACTGCAAAAGTGGAAGAAGAATTTGACGAAATTGCTGAAGGTAATTTAGACTGGCAAAAAATGTTAGGTGAGTTTTATCATCCATTTCACAAAACCGTTGAAGACACTATGGAAAATAGTGAACGAGCAAGTGGCGAACGTAGTTTAGGAATTGATCCAGTAAGCGGAAAGCCTATTATTGTTAGGATTGGTCGCTTCGGCCCATTAGCCCAAATAGGAGAAACAAATGAAGAAACTGGTGAAGTGGCTAAATTTGCAAGTTTAAGAAAAACACAAAATTTAGATACTATTACTTTAGAAGACGCACTTGATTTATTTAAGTTACCTATAAATTTAGGAACTTACGAAGGTAAAGAGGTAATTATTGGTGTTGGTCGTTTTGGTCCATATGTTAAGTTAGATGAAGCCTTTATTTCTATTCCTCGTACCATTGATCCATTAACTATGGACATGGAAAAAGCCATTGAAATAATAAAAGAAAAAGAATTAGCTGATGCGCCAGTTGCTCATTTTGAAGGAAAAGGTGTTACAAAAGGAAAAGGACGATTCGGACCATTCATTAAATATGAAGGTATGTTTATCAACGTACCTCGTGCTTATGACTTCGACAATTTATCTCAACATGATATCAACGAATTAATTGATAAAAAATTAGAAAAGGAAGCAAACCGTTATATTCAAAATTGGCCAGAAGAAAAAATATCAGTTGAAAATGCTCGTTGGGGACCACAAATTAAATTTGGTAAACTACAATTGAAATTAATTAAAGATGGTGGCGGGAAATTTACACCAGATGAATTAACCGAATTAAATTTAGAGGCAGTTAAAGCAATGATTATTGCACAAGTGCCAAATGCGTTTAAGAAAAAAGCAACTGCTAAAAAGGCTTCAGCTAAAAAAGCAACCGTTAAAAAAGTGGCAACAAAGAAAGCTCCAGCTAAAAAAATAGCAACAAAGAAATCACCAACAAAAAAAGTAGCTGCAAAAAAGAAATAAAAAACATGTTTACTCATAAAAAAGTGGAGTTTTTCTCCACTTTTTTTGTTTTGAACTATTTTGATTACATTTAAATTCTTAAAAACATGGAATCTAAACTATTAAAAAACAGACTTGAATTACGCGCCATTTACATGGCAATGTGGTCTTATCATTTTTAATATGTTAGAATGACACACAAGGCGAATTATAATTCATTCTCCGAAAATAATTAATCATTAAATTTTCAAAAAATAAAAATATGGCAAAAGATATAAAAAACGTAGAATACGGATTAGAAAAAATATTTGAAGGTGCGCAAGACTTTTTACCTTTATTAGGAACAGATTATGTAGAGTTTTATGTAGGAAACGCAAAGCAATCAGCTCACTTTTACAAAACTGCATTTGGTTTCCAATCACACGCATACGCAGGATTAGAAACTGGTTTAAGAGATCGTACTTCTTACGTTTTAAAACAAGATAAAATTAGAATCGTACTTACAACGGCATTAACAAGCGATTCTCCAATTGGAGAGCATGTCAAAAAACATGGTGACGGAGTAAAAATAATTGCACTTTGGGTTGAAGATGCTCGAACATCTTTTGAAGAAACTGTAAAACGTGGCGCTAAAGTTTATATGGAACCAACTGTTGAAACAGATGAACACGGTGAAGTTATCCGCGCTGGTATTTATACTTACGGAGAAACGGTACATATGTTTGTAGAACGTAAAAATTATAAAGGTGATTTTTTACCAGGATTTAAAGCATGGAACAGTGATTACAATCCATCACCTGTTGGTTTAAAATTTATTGATCACATGGTTGGAAATGTTGGTTGGAATCAAATGAATGAAACCGTGAAGTGGTATGAAGATGTCATGGGATTTGTAAACTTTTTAAGTTTTGATGATAAACAAATTACAACAGAATATTCTGCATTAATGAGTAAAGTGATGAGTAATGGAAATGGAAGAATTAAATTTCCAATTAATGAACCAGCTGAGGGAAAGAAAAAATCTCAAATTGAAGAATACATTGATTTTTATGAAGGTGCTGGTGTACAGCATTTAGCATTAGCGACAGACGATATCATTAAAACTGTAGCTGAGTTAAAGGCCCGTGGCGTAGAATTTTTACCGCCACCTCCACAAGCCTATTATGATGAAATACCAAACAGATTAGGCGTTCATAGAGATATGATGAAAGAAGATATTAATGAACTTCAAAGATTATCAATTTTAGTTGATGCGGATGAGGAAGGTTATTTACTTCAAATTTTTACAAAACCAGTAGAAGATCGACCAACTTTATTTTTCGAAATCATTCAACGCATGGGCGCTAAAGGCTTTGGTGCTGGTAATTTTAAAGCATTATTCGAATCTATAGAAAGAGAACAAGCTTTGAGAGGAACCTTATAATTAAATAAAAAATACAATTATAAAAAAAGGGGTTACGTTAAACGTAACCCCTTTTTTATTTTATTCTAACTAACAGTGGTTTAAGCAATTAAATTTTTTATTAAAAATAAAATCGATTTTCTAAAACCTTTTGAAAAACACAACGTACAATAAAATAAACTACCTAAAAACTAAATTAAAAAAAATCCATGAAAACATTTTTAAACCTTTTAAAACTTACTAGCCATGAAACTCAACCGTGTAATCCCTGCCATGCTATTGGCCATGTCAACAATAGCTATCAATGCGCAATCGAAACTACAATCCTCTACGATTGACACTTTACTTAACTTTAATACAACTAAATGGATAAACTTCTACAACACAAAACACCAATCACAAAAAGACTTAAAAGAATACCTAACATCACAACAACGTGATTACATCAAAGATGCGTTTTTCTCACACGCATCAAAAGACTCAGGTCAATCCTCAAGGCCACAAGCAGCTTGTACCAATATTGATTTTGAAAACGGAAATCTAACAGGTTGGACAACCTCAACAGGCTACAATCCATTGTATAATCCATTAGGATGTTGTGCAACATCTGGCGGCGCACAAACAATAACATCAGGACCTGGCTTAGATCCCTGCGGAGGATTTCCTATCGTAGCGCCTGGCGGAACTTTTTCTTTGAAATTAGGTAACAACGCTGTTAATGGCATTGCCGATAGAATAGAACAAACATTCTTTGTTACAAGCGCAAATGCCAATTTCATGTATCGGTATGCGGTTGTTTTTGAAGACCCAGGTCATACGGTTGCCAATCAACCAAGCTTTGTTGCCGAAATGCTTGATAGTTCTGGAGTTCAAATACCTTGCACGTATTACAGTGTTTCTGCAGGTGCTGGAATCCCAGGTTTTTTAAACTCAACAGGATGTACTGGCGTTGTCTATAAACCATGGAGTAATGTGAGCATCGATTTAACGAGTTATATTGGACAAAATGTAACTATCAAATTCATGACACAAGATTGCGCATTGGGTGGGCATTTTGCTTACACTTACATTGATGGAAGTTGTTCTAATTTCAATATCAATCAAAGCAACA
>CANLAV010000065.1 GCA_947487905.1 Bacteroidota bacterium
AGAAAATTATTTTTTTAATGATGAATTTATTGACACACTTGTCTTTTCATTATTAAAATCAAATCACTATCAAAAAAAATAAGGAGTGTTTAAAGAAAAAAATTAACTTTAACCAAAAATTGAAAATGGGAATTGAAGAAAAAATAAATGCAGATGTAAAGGCATCGATGTTAGCAAAAGATGCAAAACGTTTAGAGGCTGTAAGAGCTATTAAAGCGGTTGTGTTATATTTAAAAACATCTGCTGAAGGCTTAACGGAAGATAGCGCTATCAAAGCTATTCAAAGAGAAGTGAAAAAACGTAAAGAAACAGCTGAATTATATACAACACAAGGAAGAGAAGATTTGGCAGAAGTTGAATCAGCACAAGCATTAATAATGGAAGAATACCTTCCTAAGCAAATGTCTGAAGATGAAATAAAAGCCAGATTAAAAGAAATCATAACTCAAACAGGTGCTAGTAGTATAGCTGATTTAGGAAAAGTAATGGGCGCTGCCAATAAAGCATTTTCTGGCAAAGCGGATAATAAAATAGTTTCTGTTTTAGTAAAAGAATTATTAGGATAGGTTTTTTTATTTCAATATTTGAGAAGAGCAGAATTATCTGCTCTTTTTTTATTGTTTTATACCATTCAAATAAACACTTTCAATCAAATTACTCCCAAAAGAATAGGGGATAAACGCATAACTACTAATTGGCTTGGTGATGAAAAAATTTGCCTTCTTTCCGACAGTAATACTTCCAACTTCATGAGATAAATTCATGGCATAAGCCGAATTTATTGTACTCGCATTAATAACTTCTTCTGGTGTTAATTTGTATTGAACGCATCCTAAACTCATCATCAAATTCATATTTCCACTCGGAGAACTTCCAGGGTTATAATCACTCGCAAAGGCAATTGGCAGACCCTCATCAATCATTTTACGCGCAGGCGGTAAAGGTAAACCCAAAAAGAATGCAGCCCCTGGGAGCACAGTTGCCATCGTATCTGATTTTTTTAAGACTTGAATATCTTCATCATTACAAAACTCTAAATGATCAACACTAATTGCATGACAGTTTACCCCAGCTTGAATGCCGCCACTGTGGCTTAGTTGCTCAGCATGTACTTTTGCTATTAACCCATGTTTTTTTCCAGCTTCTAAAATAGTAGTTGTTTCTTCAGGTGTAAAATAATTCTGCTCACAAAATACATCGATGTAATCTGCTAATTTTTCCGCTTCAATTTTAGGTAACATATCATTGATGATGGAATCAATATAACCTTGCTTATTATTTTTGTAGGCTAATGGTAATGCATGCGCACCAAGGAAGGTCGCTTTTACTGGTATTAAATTAAATTCCTTGATGCGTTTAATAACGCGAAGCATTTTTAATTCACTCTCCATGCTTAAGCCATATCCACTTTTTATTTCAATACTTCCTGTGCCTTGACTAATTACTTCATGCAAGCGGACCATAGCTTGCTCAAACAAATCATCTTCACTTGTCTCGCTTAATCGTTTTGCTGAATTTAATATTCCACCTCCGCGTTCAAATATTTCTTCGTAGGTTAATCCATTTATTCTATCTACAAATTCACCTTCTCTATTACCTGCGTAAACAATATGCGTATGGCTATCAGCATAACATGGTAAAATTAGTTTTCCTTCACAATCAATTATTTCTAAACCTTTCCAAATTTCGATTCCTGGAAAATCTTCCATCGAACCATAATCAGCTATTATTCCGTTATCAATGGCTAACCAAGCATTTTCAATACATGGTATATTTTTCATTTCTAAACCACTTACTTTCAAACAAGAAGAGTCTCTTATTTGGACTAAAGATTTTATATTTTTTAAGAGTAATCGTGTCATTGGTGTTTTTTGAGGTGCAAGTTATTTATTTTATGGAAAACTTTACAGCATAATTGTTATTTTTACCATATGGCAGGAAATACTTATGGAACTCTTTTTAAACTGACTACTTTTGGCGAAAGTCATGGTGCAGCCATTGGTGGTATTATCGACGGTTGTCCGGCTGGTTTAAAAATAGATTTTGATTTCATCACCTTAGAATTGAATCGTAGGAAACCGGGACAATCTCATATAACGACGCAACGTAAAGAAGATGATTCCGTTAAATTTTTATCTGGTGTCTTTGATGGCACAACCACTGGGCATCCTATCGGTTTTTTGATTGAAAATACCAACCAAAATTCGAACGATTATGATCAGATTAAAGATGCATTTAGGCCATCGCATGCTGATTATACGTATCAACAAAAATATGGTATAAGAGATTATAGAGGCGGTGGCCGTTCATCTGCGCGTGAAACAGCTTGCAGAATTGTTGGTGGTGCCATTGCAAAATTAATTTTGAGGTATCATAATGTGAGTATTAACGCGTATGTTAGTCAAGTAGGACCTATTAAGCTAAATAAATCATATCAAGGCTTAGACTTGTCACTTACAGAAACATCTATCGTTCGTTGTCCAGATGAAGACATTGCCAATCAAATGATTTCACATATAGAAACCGTGAGAAAGCAAGGTGATACCGTAGGAGGCATTGTAAGTTGTGTTGTAAAAGGCACCCCAGTTGGTCTTGGTGAACCTGTATTTGATAAACTACATGCCGAATTAGGAAAAGCGATGCTTAGTATCAATGCCGTTAAAGGATTTGAATATGGTGAAGGTTTTAATTCAACTAATTTTAAAGGTTCAGAGTTAAATGATGTTTTCATTTCAGATACTCAAACAAAAAATAACAATAAACTATCAACTCTAACCAATCGCAGTGGCGGAATTCAAGGTGGTATTAGTAATGGGGAAGATATTTATTTTAATGTAGCATTTAAGCCAGTGGCAACTATCATGCAAGATCAACAGTCTATTGATACAAATGGAAATGAAATTATCATGAAAGGGAAAGGCCGACACGATCCTTGTGTATTACCTCGTGCAGTTCCTATTGTTGAAAGCATGGCAGCTTTGGTTTTGGTAGATGCTCTATTGAGAAATAAAACTTCTAAATTAATTTAAGTTCAAACAATAAAACATTTTTCCAATAACTAATAACTTTTTAAACATGTTCAGCAAAAAAAACAGACTCATTACCATTATTATTATTTCTATGATTTTGGGAATTATTTTAGGTTACAGTATTAATAAATCTTTAACCAACAACAGTCCTAAAATTGAACAGTCTTACATTAAACAATTGTCAAATGGGAATTTAGATGTTGAGAAAAAATTAGTCACCATTGTTTCTAAAATGGAGAAAGATCAGTTAAAACAGGCCAAGAAAAAGGTGGCTGCTAATTATTCTATTTTAAGTGATATTTTTTTACGACTCATTAAAATGATTATTGCACCGCTCGTCCTATCTGTTTTAGTAATGGGTGTTGCAAAAGTTGGTGATTTTAAATCAGTGGGTAGGATAGGAGCAAAAACCATTATTTATTTTACGTTTGCTACTTTGTTGGCACTTGGTTTAGGTTTAGTGATAGTTAATTTATTTGAGCCCGGACATAAAATTGCTTTAGAAATGCCTGATTCTAATGCTGATGCGGGAGTGAAGGCCAATGCACAAGACGCTAAAAATTTTGTTTCACATGTTGTTCCTGATAGTATTATTAGAGTGATGGCAGAAAATGAAATTTTGCCAATCGTTATTTTTGCTTTGTTTTTTGGAATCGCCGCTGCAAGTATTGGAGAGCAAGGAAAGCCAATGATTAGAGCAATGGATAGTTTATCGCATATTATGTTTAAGGTGACACATTTTGTCATGAATTTTGCTCCAATCGGTGTATTTGGTGCTATTACAGCTGTTGTGATACAACAAGGTTTAGATGTGTTGAGTGGCTACGCTTACTTAATGGCTTGTTTTTTTGGTGGATTGCTATTCTTTGTTTTTGGAATTTTATTGAGTATTTGTATGGTATTAAGAATTAATTTTTTCTCTTTATTATCTCATGTAAAAGAACCTATTTTATTGGCGTTTAGCACAGCAAGCTCAGAAAGTGCTATGCCGAAAACCATTGAACAATTAGAAAAGTTTGGAATTAGTAATCGAATTGTATCGTTTGTATTGCCATTGGGTTATTCATTTAATTTAGATGGATCAATTATGTATATGACATTTGCGACTGTTTTTATTGCACAAGCTTACGGTATTGACATGTCTATGGCAGATCAAATTCAAATGATGCTCATTTTGTTAATTACAAGTAAAGGAATGGCAGGTGTACCAAGGGCATCTTTGGTTGTTATTGCAGGTATGCTCAGTATGTTTCATATTCCAGGAGAAGGTTTATTATTGTTATTAGCAGTCGATCAAATTTTAGATATGGGTCGTTCTGCTACAAATGTTGTTGGAAATGCTGTGGCTAGTGCTGTTGTAGCAAAATGGGAAGGTGAAAAATTTGTAGCAAAGTCGAAAATTTAAAATTTATTTTCTCGGTTTACTTGTGCTAAAAATTTTCATGCTACTATTTTTTAAATTGTTATTGCTGATAACTAAAAAAAACTTTAAATATTTAATTTAAAAACTTCGCACCTTTACAGTATTAAAAATCAAATATGCAAGTAAAAGAAATTGGTTATATTAGTAAAACCCACGGATTGAAAGGCCATGTCATTTTACGTTTAAATGAATTTGTTCAAATTGACCAAGAGGTGATTAAATCGGTGTTTTTAGATTTAAATGGCTCGCAGGTTCCTTATTTTATAACCGAATGTAAACCAAGTAATACAGGTTATATTTTAAAGTTAGAAACCATTGACACGATTGATACTTCAAAAAAACTGATTGCTAAAAAAGCATTTGCCCTAGAAGATTTTATCTTAGAAGACGAAGAAAATTTCAGTGAATTTATTGGTTATTCTATAATTGATTCCATTCATGGAAACATTGGAAATATTATTGAGGTAGATGAAAAAACTGAAAACGTTATTATAAAAATTATTCATCCCACAGGTAAAGAAATTATTTTACCGTTTAATGATGATTTCATTATCGAAATTGATGATGATTTAAAAATTATTGAATTTAATTCTCCCGAAGGTCTTGTTGAAATGTATATTTCTTAAGTTTTTTAAGATTAAATTTTATGATTAAATTAGCGCTTTGTGATTACAAATGAATCTTTGTAGATTCAAAAACATATTTTAAATGAAAAATCAATATTGTATAATAATGGCTGGTGGTGTTGGTACTCGGTTTTGGCCGATGAGTACAACAAATCATCCTAAACAATTTTTAGACATTCTTGGTACTGGTAAAACATTGATTCAACAAACCTTTGAAAGATTTGCAGAGCTTTGCCCTCCAGAAAATATATATGTAGTTACGAGTGACATATACGAACAATTAGTTGCCGAACAATTACCTGATTTACCCATAAATAATATATTAACCGAACCTTCTCGCAAAAACACAGCGCCTTGCATAGCTTATGCTAGTTATAAAATACATCAACTTAATCCAAATGCGATTACTGTTGTAGCGCCATCTGATCATTTAATTACGAAAGGAGATGTTTTTTCGAAAGCCATTAGATCATGTTTTTCAAAAGCAAAACATGAAGATTGTTTATTGACTCTTGGCATAAAACCGTCTAGACCTGATACAGGATATGGTTATATTCAATATGTAGATACGCCATTGCAAGAAAAAGATAAACGTATTTTCAAAGTCAAAACATTTACTGAAAAACCAGATTTTGATATGGCTAAATTTTTCATTGAAAGTGGTGATTTTTTATGGAATTCGGGTATTTTTATTTGGAGTACAAAAAGTGTTATAAAGGCTTTTGAAAATCATGATCCAGATTTAGCAAATTTATTTAAAGAGGGAATTGAATTTTACAATACACCTCAAGAAAAAGAATTTATTAAAAAGGCTTATATCAATTGTAAAAGTAATTCAATTGATTATTCCATTATGGAAAAAGCAAAAAATGTATTTGTTCGTTCTTCTATTATTGGATGGAGTGATTTAGGTACTTACGGTTCTTTATATAATCACATTAAACACGATAAAGGAAATAACGCTTTAGTTGGTAAAAATATCATGCAATACAACTGTAAAGAATGTATTGTTCATGTGCCAAAAGATAAATTAGTCGTTATTCAAGGTTTAGAAGATTACATCGTTGTTGAATCAGATGGCGTATTGATGATTTGTAAAAAACAAGACGAACAGCAGATAAGAAATTTTGTGAACGACGTAAAAGTTCAAAAAGGAGATAAATTTATTTAAAATAAATTCTAAATGATTTCCTGAATAGATTATGAATCTTGGTTAATGACTTGTTTCTTGACTTGGTTCAAACAACATTATTTTTCCAAAGGCAATGATAAATCCACCAATGATTTGTTCAATAATTTGCCATGCGCAATCCACTAAAATATAAGTTACATTGAAGTTTTTGGTAAATGAAATGCCTAATACTGTAACGAAGGCAAATAAAATAAATCCAACTGTAAATCCACTCATTAAACCTCTTAAAATGGGCGGATAGAAAAGGCGTTTAAATAATTTCGATTCAAATAGACGGTATAAAACGTATGAAATGACAAGGTAAACAAGGGCTGCTAAAATTAAAAATATCCAAATTGGGAAGGTAATGAAACTTAAATCATTTAAAAAAACGCCATGCCAAAAATAAAAGGCGCCATACATTAAAATGGCAGAAATAATCCAACTGATATAAAATCTAAAAGAGTATAGCACATGACAAATTTAACTTTTCTTATTGATAAAAAAAACTTTAATTTTTTTTTTAGGTTTTAACTTTTAGAATATTTAAATTTGATTTATGAGGTTTTTAATTAAATTAAGTTTAGGTTGTATTTTTTTAACATCCATAGTATCCTGCAAAAAAGAAACATCTTGGGATATTGATGCTGCATTCCCAATTGCAAAAAGTCATTTAGATCTTAGAAATTTTTTTGGTGATTCCTTATTTAAAGCTGATCCTACAGGACTTTTACATTTAGATTACACAACTCAAATTCTAAATTTAACTATGGATAATTTGGTTAAATTACCGGATACTACTATTACCATTGGTTATATTTCTTTTTTTAATGCTAGTTTAAACCCTGGCGATTTAATTTACACCAATGCATCAACACCTGCTAATCAAGAAGTAACATTTGATGTGGCTAATGGTGTTCAGTTAAATAAGGCTATTGTGAGGTCTGGTTATTTAAAAATAGAGTACTTAAATACCTATGCTCAACCTATTAATTTTAATTATGATATTAATTCCGCTAAATTATGGGGAACTGTTTTTCACGTGAACCAAGTTATACCAGGTGGCTCTTCATCAAGTCCCGCATCATTCACGAGTTATTATTCTTTAAAGGATTATGAATTAAATCTAACAGGAATTGCAAATAATAAAATCAATACCTTGGTTCAAACGTATTCTATAAAAACGGATCCATCTGGTTCTGCTGATATTTTGCATTTAGGGGAAGGTTTAAATATTAGATTATCATTTATTGATATCGTTCCTGAATACGTTCAAGGTTATTTTGGTCAACAAGATTTAACTTTCGGACCTGATTCTGCTTACTTTGGATTACTCAATAATTTTAATACCAGTAATTTTAAATTAACGCAATCTTCTTTTCAATTTTCGATTATTAATGAGTTAGGCGTTGAATTGAGTAGTACGATTAATAAACTTAAATCCATAAAAATTAATCCATACAATGCTATTACATTAAATTCTGGTAGCCTGCTTCAATCTATTAATGTTAATAGGGCAGGAAAAACAAATGTTCCGTCAAATCCTGTTTTTCCAGTTGTTAAAAATATTACATTAAACCAATCTAATTCAAATTTAAATCCATTTTTAGAAAACATTCCTAATTATTTGTCCTATTCTGTAAAGGCTAAATTAAATCCTTTAGGAAACATATCAGCTGGAAATGATTTTGCTTATTATGGTCATGGCTTAAAAGTAATGGCCCATGTTGACATTCCATTAGCAGTATCGGCAGATTATTTTAAATTAATTAGTTATAATAACACCGACTTTAATAATTTAAAACAACTTAATAACGTTAATAGTTGTGAATTAACATTAACTGCCAAAAACAATTATCCTTTTTATGCTAAATTACAAGCCTATCTAATTGATGAAACAAATACAGTCATTGATTCCTTGTTTTTACCTACCGAAAATAAAATTAATGCTGCGATAACGGATGTTTCTAATACAGTAATTAATGAAGTTGATACGAAGATTGTTTTCACTATAGCAAATACAAAACTTGAGCACTTAAAAAAATGTAAGCAGATTAAATTTGTGAGTGCCATGTATTTTTCAAATCAACCTACGTCCATTAAAATAAATGCCGACAGTTATTTGGATTTAATTTTGAGTGCTAACGTAAACTATACTTCAAAATTATGAGTTTAAAACATGTTCTTGTTATATTGTTATCTTGTTACTTTTTTGCGGCTTTCAGTCAATATAATTCGGAGTTTTTAAATTTTGATAAAACAGGTCGTTCTGTTTCCGTTAACGCAGAATTTGAAATGGGTTCAAATGGTATTTACAATGGCTTACTCAATAAATTTATTTTTGGTGGAAAAATTAATAACAATCTCAAAGATGCTTCAAACAATAAAATGAGTAGTAGTAGTGTTTTAGGTGCTAATATGAATTATGATGTATCTGCTTTTTTTGGTAGAAATTCAAAGTATTCCTATTTAATTGGTTTTAAAGATCAACGCATTTTTAATTCAACATTCACTAAAGATTTTTATCAGTTAATGTTTTATGGCAATAAGCCGTATTTAAATGAAACCAAACAGTTAGGTGGAACTAATATTAATTCATTACGGTTTCAAGAATTAAAAATTGGTTTTATTTATCATAAAATAGACTCAACGGCTAAAGTGGGAGCTTCCATTTCCTTCATTAAAGGACAAGATTTATTTTACGTCAAAACAAAAGCAGGTTCATCTTTATACACAAATAGTGACGGCACTGAATTGATTTTTGATTCTAAGTTTAACATGGCATTTAGTGATACAAGTCGAAAATCAAATCCTTTAGCCTTTTCTGGAATTGGTGCAAGTGCCGACTTATTTTTTGAAACGCCATATCAAAGTTCAATTGGAAAAGGAAGTGTACTGACAGTTAATGCCAATAATTTAGGCTTCATTCATTGGTTTGATCATAGTGTTCAATACAGTAGTGATTCATTGTTTGTATTTAATGGTATTCAGATTAATAATTTAGTTGATTTGAAAGATTCAACGCTTGCTTATATCAATAAAGATACACTCATTCAAAAGTTATCAAATGCTCGCCGTGAGTCCTTTAACAACAATATTCCAGCTAATTTATTAATTATAAATAAAATTACAGTCAATCAAAAGTTAGCTGTAAGCACAGGTTTTAGGTATTTATTCAGTTCAAATTTCAAACCATATTTATTTTCAAATCTTGAATATAAATTATCAAAAACAATCGTTGGTGATTTACACATTGGTTATGGTGGTTATTCGCGCTTAAATGTAGGTTTAACATTTGCCTACATGAATGATAATTGGTATTTTAAAATAGGCAGTAATAGTTTACAAGGTTTTATAGCACCTAAAAAAACATTTGGACAGGGCTTATTCTTTGCGTTAGCACGTAAATTTAAAAATTAATACAATGAAAAAAATTGGCTTTATCGTTTTCATCTTTTGCTATTCAATGTTGATATCGCAAGCGCCGTCGAAATTTTTTCAACGTTTTGGTGGCAATGGTTACGATGTAGCTTATGATTTAAAACAAACGCTTGATAGTGGATATATTGTTGCAGGTTCAACCAGTAGTTTTGGCTTTGGTAATACGGATATGTATATAGCAAAGCTTGATAAAATGGGGGAGGTGGTGTTTCAAAAAACCTTTGGCGATTATAACAATGAAACAGCTAAAAGTGTTATTCAATTATTAGATTCGAGTTATTTGATACTTGGTTATACAAATTCATTTGGTGTGGGTGGCTATGATATGTATTTGGTTAAGGTTGATAAAATTGGGCAACTAGTTTGGCAAAAAAATTATGGTGGTGTTGATTGGGATTTTGGTTATAGTTTAAAACAAACCACAGATGGTGGCTTTATTATCGGAGGTACTACCTATAGTTTTGGACGAGGCAATGCAGATGGCAATGTTATTAAAACGGACGCTTTAGGAAATGTGGTTTGGTCTAAAACATTTGGTGGAAGTCAGGATGATGAATTTAAATCAGTTATTCAAACATCTGATGGAGGTTATGCACTGACAGGTTATTCTAAAAGCTACTCAGATCCTACCTATGGTGATATGTGGGTTTTTAAAATCAATGCATTAGGTGATTCTACGTGGTGTAAATTTTATGGAGGCCTTAAAGAAGATTTTGGTAATTGTATCATTGAGCATCCAAACGGTGATTATTTAATTGCAGGAGCAAAACAATCAATTACTACTGATTTTTTAGAGGCATTCGCCTTAAGAATTAATAACAGTGGCACAGTTGGATTTCAGTTTTTAGATAGTGATGTATCGAATCATCGTGTGTTTAATTCTATAACCGTTTCAAAACGTGATAATAATATTGTGACGCTTATTGAGAAAGAGAATTTTCCTGGTTATAATTTACAGTTTAAAATATTAGAATTACACGTTAATTTATTTTATTTAAATGCAACAGATTATGGTTCACTTGATTATGATGAAACGTTTTCAATTATTGCAACATCAGATAAAGGTTATGCGGCCGTTGGATATACAAAAGGCTATGGAGCAGTCTTAACAGATGTGTATGTTGTAAAAACAGATTCTATGTTAGTTGGAGGTAATTATAGTATTGTAGGGATTAATGATGTTAATAAAAAAGCTTCAATGATACAAGCTTTTCCAAATCCAGTTAAGGATTTATTGATGGTGAAATTTGAACAAGTTTCAACTCTTTCTTCTATTTCACTGTATGATTCGTATGGAGTTAAATTAGATTTGAAACATATAGTTTGTCAAAAATCAATTCATGAGATTCAAATTGATGTGAAGGATTTAACGAATGGAATTTATTTTTTAAAGATTGAAGATTCAGTCAAAAAAATAATTGTTAACCATTAATTTATTTCAATTGCTTTAAATATAGTTGAATTGTATTTTCTAATCCAAAATACAATGCATCACTTATTAAGGCGTGCCCAATTGATACTTCTAATAAATTTTTCGTGTTCTGTTTAAAATAAGCTAAGTTTTGTAAACTTAAATCATGACCTGCATTGACACCTAATCCTAATTTTACAGCAAGTTCAGACGCACTTGTAAATGGTTTAATCACGTCTTCTTTTTTTGTATTATATAAATGAGCATAAGATTCTGTATATAATTCTATTCTATCTGTTCCAGTTTCTTTCGCACCTTCTATCATATTTAAATCAGCATCAACAAAAATAGACGTTCTTATTCCAGCTTTTTTAAAAGTTGCTATTATTTCTATAAGGTAGTTTTTATGAGTAATGGTATCCCAACCATGATCAGAGGTAAGTTGTCCATCGCTATCAGGAACTAAGGTTACTTGTTCTGGTTTCACATCTAAAACTAAATCCACAAATTTTTGAATTTTAGGATTTCCTTCAATATTAAATTCTGTTTTTAATAGTGGTTTTAAATCGTATACATCTTGGTAGCGTACGTGTCTTTGGTCAGGACGTGGATGCACTGTAATTCCCTGCGCACCAAATCGCTCTGCATCTAATGCTACTTGAATTAAGTTTGGTGTATTTCCTCCTCGAGAGTTTCTTAATGTTGCAATTTTATTGATGTTTACTGAAAGTTTTGTCATGATAGATTATATAAATCGATTTTTAATTTGGTTATTTGGTGTCATACAAGTTTCTGTTTTGCCAAACCACTTGTATCTATTTTTAGCAATATAATTATAAATACTGTTTCTAATAAATAATGGCACAATGATAAAAAAATAGAGTAAAGGTAAATCACCTTTCAAATAGGTTGTAATTTTTAGCGCGGCAGTCGATTTTGTATAAAGAATATTATTTTCAACTAATAAAACGCTTTTAGCATCCTGTAATTTAAAAAAATCTTGAATTTCTTTTCCAGTTTCAGATTGTAACGAACAAAATAAAAGTTCAGGTTTTTTTTCGTGTTTTAAAATAAACTGAATGGTTTTATTGCAAAAGTTACATTCACCATCAAAAAGAACAATAGATTTATTTAAATAAGATGCATTCATTATGGCCTAATTGTTATAGAGTAGGGGTCAGCAGCAACTTCTGTTTTCTTATTTAAAAGTTCCATGGTTAGGATATTAAAATAATTTATAAATCCATTTCTTCCACACACCCCAGAATGATGTGGAGTAGGGCCAGTGACATTAATATTTCTACTTGCTACAATTAAATAGCCATTGATGTCGTCCACAACCATACCGTGTGGTTCGTACCCTACTTTATAATTTGTGCTAGCAAATGTATTCATATCAATGACTGTTACAGAACCTTTAATTTTTGGATTAACGTTAGGATCATTTTCACAACTCACATATAATTTATTCGTTAGATTGCTTTTGACCATTTCTAAAGGATATACTCCTGTTGAAATAACATGCAATAGATTATCTCCTAAGCTA
>CANLAV010000066.1 GCA_947487905.1 Bacteroidota bacterium
CTATGAAGTAACTAAATTACCAATTGATGCTGTACCCGATATTACAAATAATCAAGTTCAAGTTATTACAATTGCCCCATCTTTTGGAGCAACAGATATTGAACGTTTGGTCACATTTCCAATTGAACAAGCGAACAATAACATTTCTGGCCTAAAAGAAATTCGAAGTTTCTCACGTTTTGGATTATCATTGGTAACCATTGTGTTTGACGATGAAACTGATATTTATTGGGCACGTCAGCAAGTGGGAGAACGCTTACAAAAAATTCAATCTCAAATTCCTCAAGGTATTGGTAATCCCGAACTAGGTCCAGTATCAACGGGTTTGGGCGAAATATACCAATATGTATTGCGAGTAAAAGAAGGTTCCCCAAAAAAATATGATGAAACGGAATTAAGAACCATTCAAGATTGGATTGTTCGACGTCAGTTATTAGGCGTTAAAGGTGTGGCTGAAGTAAGCAGTTTTGGTGGTAAACTAAAACAGTTTGAAATAGCTGTTAATCCCAATAAATTACAATCTTATAATATAACCATACAAGATGTTTTTACTGCATTAGAAAAAAATAATCAAAACACTGGAGGAACTTACATTGAGAAAGGCCCTACTGTTTTATTTATAAGAAGTGAAGGTTTAATTGGAAGTGAAAACGATATTAAAAATATTTCAATAAAGGCTACGGCAAATGGTACGCCTTTATTTATGAGAGATGTAGCAGAAGTTAAAATAGGTTATGCCACACGATACGGCGCTATGTGTTATAACGATCAAGGAGAAGTTTCTGGTGCAGTTGTCATGATGTTGAAAGGCGCAAATAGTAGCGACGTTATTAAAAATGTAAAAGAGCGCGTGACTCAAATTCAAAAATCTTTACCCGAAGGTGTTGTGATTGAGCCGTTTTTAGACAGAACAAAGATGGTTAACAATGCCATTGGAACGATTGAGAAAAACTTAATGGAAGGAGCGTTAATTGTCATTTTTGTTTTAGTTTTATTCTTAGGGAATTTTAGAGCTGGTTTATTAGTGGCTTCTGTTATTCCATTAGCTATGTTATTTGCAATTATATTAATGAATGCTTTTGGTGTTAGTGGAAACTTAATGAGTTTGGGAGCATTAGATTTTGGTTTGATTGTAGATGGTGCTGTTATTATAGTTGAGGCAGTTATGCATCAATTAACTCATAGCAAAAAATTTAAAGATATTTCTCAGCTCAATCAAGAGCAGATGGATAATGAAGTAAAAGTTTCTGCTAGTAAAATGATGAATAGCGCTGTATTTGGACAGGTTATTATTTTAGTGGTTTACCTACCCATTTTTACATTACAAGGCATAGAAGGAAAAATGTTTAAGCCGATGGCACAAACAGTTGCATTCGCATTGTTAGGGGCCTTTATTTTATCATTAACTTATATCCCAATGATGAGTGCTTTGTTTTTAAGTAAACAAACAAAACATAAACAAAATTTCTCAGATAAATTAATGAATACTGTGGAGCGTGTTTATCAGCATGCTTTAAGTAAAGTGTTAGCGTATCCTAAATTAATTTTATCGGTAGTTATTGTGATGTTTATTTCAGCAATAATTACTTTAACTTCTTTAGGAGGTGAATTTATTCCTGCATTAGAAGAAGGCGATTTTGCTGTAGAAGCAAGAGTTTTAACAGGAAGTAATTTAAATACAACCATTGAAAACACACAAAAAGCAGCTCACATTTTAAAATCACAATTTCCTGAAGTTGAAAAAGTTGTCACAAAAATTGGAAGCGGAGAAGTGCCAACAGATCCAATGCCCATGGAGGCCGCTGACATGATGGTGATTTTAAAAGATAAATCTGAATGGACATCAGCTAAAACATTTAATGAGTTATCTGAAAAAATGGGAAAAGCAGTTTCTGAAGTACCAGGTTTGACGACAAGCTTTCAATATCCAGTTCAAATGCGTTTTAACGAATTAATGACTGGTGCAAAGCAAGATGTAGTTTGTAAAATATTTGGAGAGAATTTGGATACACTCGCGGCTTATGCTGATAAATTAGGCAAACTAATTAGTAGTGTAGAAGGAGCGAAAAATTTATATGTTGAAGCAGTAACTGGTTTGCCAGAAGTGTTGATTGATTATAATCGAGATGCTATTGCGCAATATAACTTAAGTGTTTCAGATATCAATAAAGTTGTTAATACGGCATTTGCTGGTCAAAGCACAGGTTTACTTTTTGAAGGAGAAAAGCGTTTTGATATTGTTGTTCGGTTACAGTCAGATAGGCGTAATAATTTAGAAGACGTTAAAAATCTTTTAATACCCACTTCCAATGGTACACAAATTCCATTGTATCAATTGGCTGATGTTGAAATTAAGAATGGTCCAAATCAAATACAACGTGAAGATGCTAAGCGTAGAATTATTGTAGGTTTTAATATTAGAGGAAGAGATGTTCAAACCATTGTAAACGAACTTCAACAAAAAGTAGAAAGACAAATGAAATTTCAGGCCGGTTATTACGTAACGTATGCTGGTGCTTTCGAAAATTTAAATGCGGCTAAACAACGCTTAATGATTGCTGTGCCAGTTTCTTTAGTTCTTATTTTTATATTATTATTTTTTGCATTCAATTCTGTTAAACATGGATTACTAATTTATTCAGCTATTCCACTCTCTGCTATTGGAGGTATTTTCTTTCTCGCTTTGCGTAGAATGCCTTTTAGTATCAGTGCAGGCGTTGGATTTATTGCCTTATTTGGGGTTGCTGTTTTAAATGGCATTGTTTTAATTGCCGAATTTAATCGTTTAAAACAAGAAGGAATGAATGACTTAGAACGCATTGTTTTAATGGGAACTAAAGTGCGTTTGCGTCCAGTTTTGATGACTGCTTTTGTAGCTTCATTAGGATTTTTACCAATGGCTTTAAGCAATGGAGCAGGAGCAGAGGTTCAAAGGCCATTAGCAACGGTTGTCATTGGTGGTTTAATGATTGCCACTTTTTTAACTTTATTCGTGTTACCTATTTTATATATTCTATTTGAAAAGAAAAATAATGTAACGAATAAGGAAACAATTGTAACGATGACAATCTTATTGGTTAGTTTATTTATGAATCAAGCTAAAGCACAAACTCCAATTGATTTGAAGTCTGCAATGGATACGGCATTTAAAAATAATGTCGTAGTAAAAAACGAAAAACTCAAATCAGAGTATCAAAAGAAACTAATTAAAACGGCTGCTTCTATTCCTCAAACTAACGTACTTGGTCAATACGGACAAATAAACAGTTATTTTAATGATAATAGTATTGCAGTCTCTCAATCATTTAATTTTCCCACAGTATATGTCAATCAAAAAAAACTATTGACTGAAGAATGGAAAACGGCTGTATTAAATAGTTCATTAAAGGAGGCTGATACAAAAAAAATGGTTCGCCAAGTATTTTACACGTTTCTTTATTTGAAAGAAAAAGAGAAATTATTGTTTAAGAATGATAGTATATATGCAGCTTTTTTAAGCAAGGCTAATTTGCGATTTACAAATGGAGAAAGTAATATTTTAGAGAAAACTACTGCTGAAACACAACGTGGCGCTATTGCCATTCAATTAAATCAATTGGAACAAGATATAGAATTGATTAAATTACAATTCATGTTACTTCTCAGTACGACAACTCATTTTATTCCAACTGAACCTAGTGTAAAAATAGATTTTAATTTAATTAATGATAGCAATTTAATAAATCAACATCCATTTTTAAAAATTATTGAGCAACAAAAAAAGATGTCATTGCTTAATTCTAAATTAGAAAAATCTAAACTCATGCCTGATTTAAGTATTGGTTATTACAATATGACAATGAATGGTGCTGGTGCAGACAACAAGTATTATAATTCATCTACAAGGTTTCAATCCGTTCAAGTTGGTTTAGGAATTCCATTGTTTTTTGGTTCTCATAAAGCAAAAATAAATGCTTCAAAAATAAATCAACATATTTCTGAAAACGACTATGTGATTGAACGTAATAATTTACAATTAGGCTATAAATCTGTAATCGGACAGTATCAAACAAATTTAGAGACAATTAATTATTTTGAAAAAACAGCGCTTAAAAATGCTAAGTTAATTTTTGAAACAGCTAACAAACAATTTTTAAACGGAGAACTAAATTACTTAGAATGGGTTATGCTTACTAATCAAGCAATCGGTATTCAATCAAATTATTTGGATGCAGTAAAAAATTTAAACGAAACTATTATTCAAATTAATTATTTAATCACAAAATAAAATTAACCAAATGAAAAATTTAATCATATTAATTATAGGGACTATTGTATTTGCATCCTGCGGTGGAGAAAAAATACAAGAAAAAGAAACAACACAACCTGCAATTGAAACGAACGTTTCGTTAACAGAAGCACAAATAAAAAGTGCTAACATTGATTTAGGGAAAATAGAAGATCGAGAAATTTCAACGACCTTAAAGTTGAATGGAAAAATAGATGTACCGCCACAAAACATGATTTCAGTCAGTATGCCTTTAGGTGGATTTTTAAAATCGACGAAATTATTACCTGGGATGCATGTTAAAAAAGGCGAGATTATTGCTACTATGGAAGATCAGCAATACATTCAATTACAACAAGAATATTTGATGGAAAAATCAAAACTTGCGTTTTCTGAGAATGAGTATCATCGTCAAAAAGAATTAAATGTAAGTAAAGCAAGTAGTGATAAAGTTTTTCAGCAAAGTGAGATGGAATTTAAAAATCAACGCATTACATTAAGCGCTTTGTCCGAAAAATTAAGATTAATACATATTAATCCAGAAACATTAAGCGAAGCGAGTTTATCTCGAAGTATTAATATTTATTCATCTATTGACGGCTTTGTGTCTAAGGTTAATGTTAACATTGGTAAATATGTAAACCCATCTGATATTATATTTGAGTTAATCAATCCTTCCGATATTCATTTAAATTTAAAAGTGTTTGAAAAAGATTTAGATAAATTATCGATTGGACAAAAATTAATTGCTTTTAATAATAATCAATTAGATAAAAAGTATCCTTGTGAAATTATTTTAGTAAGTCAGGATTTATCTGAAGATAGAAGTGCTGATGTGCATTGTCATTTTGAAGCCTATGATAAAACGCTTTTACCTGGCATGTATATGAATGCAGAGGTTGAGATTATGATGAAAAATGTTCCTTCTATTAATGAAGATGCGATTGTTAGTTATGAAGGAAAAGATTATATTTTTTTATCAAAATCTAAAACAGAATTTGAGCTAGTAGAAATTAAAAAAGGTAATTCTGAAAATAATTTTATTGAGGTTGATGCTTTAGATGGTAGAGATTTAAAGAATTCTAAAATTGTGGTTAAAGGCGCTTATTCATTGTTAATGCAAATGAAAAATAAATCAGAAGAATAGTTTAATTTGTGTTAAAAAAATAATCTGTTATTTATACTATTTTCTTAAATTTATAAAAAAACGTAACTGCAATATGGAACATCAAGAAACACATTTAAAAAGTTCAGAATTCATAACGGATATTGTAATTGGTATGAGTGATGGATTAACTGTGCCATTTGCTTTAGCAGCAGGTTTAAGTGGGGCTGTTCATGAAAATGGTATTATCATCACAGCTGGTATTGCCGAAATTGTGGCAGGAAGTATAGCGATGGGTTTAGGTGGTTATTTAGCAGGAAAGACAGAGCAAGAACATTATGAAAGTGAATTAAAAAAAGAATATGAAGAAGTTGAACGTATTCCTGAAAAAGAAATTCATGAAGTGAAAGAAGTATTTGCTGAATATGGTTTAAGTGACGAACATCAAGAACTAATTGCTCGAGAACTTGCTAAAGATAAAGATAAGTGGGTTGATTTTATGATGAAATTTGAGTTAGGTTTAGAAAAACCACATCCAAATAGAGCACGTCATAGCGCTTTAACTATTGGTATTTCATATATGGTTGGAGGATTAATTCCTTTGGCTGGTTATGTGTTTTCGTCAACACCACAAGATGGATTAATTATTTCAGCTATCATTACTATTTTTTGCTTATTAACTTTTGGCTATTTTAAAAGTAAAGTAACTGGTCAACCAAAACTGAAAGGCGCTTTAAAAGTTACGTTGATTGGTGTTATTGCAGCAGCATCAGCATTTATTATTGCGAAATTAATTTCTGAATAGGAAGCTTAATATTTGAATGAACCTGATTTTTCATAATCAGATTTTTTTTCTTAGCGTTTTTCGTAAAAAAAAAGAAACCACTCCAAGTCTTTACAAATCTAAAATCAACTCGGATCAACACAAGTTCATTTTTATTTACCCTACTTTTTTTAATTACGATTCATAGATTATTTAAGAAGTGATACTTCATGGTAAATTTCATTTTAACAATAGGTTATTTTTTTAATTTATATATTTTTTGTGTGTTAATATTTTGTCATTAGACGATTATAATTACTTGTTATTGAGTTTAAAATGTTAAATAATCGAAAATTTATTAATTTTATGTCTATATTTCTGCTTTAAACTTTAATTTATGAAATTAGTTAGCATACTTTCTATTTTAATTATTCTCACTGTTTGTTGCAATCAAAAAAAGGACTCATCGACAGATTTATACACACTTCAATTTTCAGTAAGTAAGACAGCTAATTTTTTTTCGGATAGTGTAAAAAAGCCTCTTCAAATTAAAGCGTTTCCACCGTTTACTAATAAAGTTGGGACTTCAGAAACAAAGTATCTAAATTTAAATTCATGTTTAGCGTCAAAACCACAAACTATTTTTCAAGAATCACCGATCGTTCAGACACCTGGACATGGTAAATTTTTAGCAGCTCAAGCAGTTTTAGCTAAGGGTTTTAAAAAATTAGCAGGAATGCCTGAAGTTGTTTTGGCAAAGGATCCAGCCTCAAGAGATATTAATTCCGCTAATTTCTCTTATTATAAAACATTACAAGGGATTAAAAATAACACCATACGTTGTATGGCAGAAGATTCAATTGGAAACATTTGGATGGGAACTAACGGTGGAGGATTAGTACGTTTTGATGGAAAATATTTTACGAGTTTTACAAAAAAGGAAGGGTTAAGCAGCATTAGTATTTTATCAATATTGATTGATAAAAGTGGTTGTATTTGGGTTGGAACGGATGGAGGAGGTGTTTGTAAATTCGATGGAAAATATTTTACAAATTTTAAAAAACAAGATGGACTTATAGACAATGTAGTTCCTGAAATTTATCAAGATAAGTTAGGGAATATTTGGTTTGGAACTCATAAAGGCTTGTCAAAATATGACGGAAAAACATTTACTAATTTTTCAGAGCAACAAGGATTGCCTGGAAATGTTGTGTTTTCTATCTTAGAGGATAATAGTGGTAATATTTGGATAGCTTCTGAACGCAGCGGTATCTGTTATTATAATGGGATTTCATTTACTATATATAAAGATTCGAAAGATTTGAAAAATAATCAGATATACAGTCTTTATAAAGACAAAAAGGGAATAATTTGGTTTGGAACAAATAATGGTTTAAGTTTTTATGACGGAGAAACATTTTTACAATTTTTAAACCCTTTACTTAATAATACACATATTTATTCTATAACACAAGATGATTTTAATAATATTTGGTTAGCTACTGATGGCCAAGGTTTATTTCGATTTGATGGACGGTTATTTACAAATTTTAATGAAACGCATGGACTTACTAGCAATACGCTATTGCATTTACTTTTAGATAAAGTTGGGAATCTTTGGTGCGGTACAAGTTTTGGTGGCTTATGTATTTATAATGGGAAACATTTTAGTAATTATTCAGATAAAGATGGGTTAAATCATACGATTATAAATTGCATCAGTGAGGCTAATGATGGTAAATTATGGTTTGGTAGTAATGAAGGCGGAGTTTTCTCTTATGATGGAAAATCGTTTAACCATTATTCTAAAAAACAAGGATTTACTGATGCTATTGTATTAGCATCTTTTAAAGATTCTAATGGAAATATTTGGTTTGGAACGAATGGGGAAGGTGTTTTTTGTTACGATGGTAAAACTTTTAAAAATTATAATCGTCATCATGGTTTAAACAGTAGCATCATTTGCTCTATTTTTGAAGATAAAAATCATAACATGTGGTTTGGTTCTAATGGTGAAGGTGTTTGTAAATTTGACGGTAAAACTTTTACCCATTTCACCAAAAATCAAGGATTAATAAATGATGTTGTATTAACCATTTACCAGGATAAAATGGACAATATTTGGTTTGGTACTTACGAAGGGCTTTGTTATTATAACGGAACTAATTTTGTTTATTTCAAAGATAATGATTTACTCAATAGTAATTACGTGTATTGTATTTTGCAAGATCATGAAGGCATTATTTGGATTGGTACTTATGGAGGTGGGGTATGGCGTTATGATGGCAATTATTTTGTGAATTTCACAGAAAAAAGTGGCTTGGTTAATAATGAAGTTATGAGTTTGATGCAAGATAAAGACAGCAACTTATGGCTCGGAACTAGAAAAGGAATTAGTCAAATTACAACTAATCAGTTAAAAAAAATTACCAAACAGAATGTTCTAAATTTTAGTCCAGTAAAAGAATCTTTTTTTTATAACTACAATTACAATGATGGTTTTTTAGGATTAAATTGTAGACGTAATGCTATGTTACAAGATAAATCTGGGTCCATTTGGGTTGGTTCAGACATATTATCTAGTTTCAATCCCAAACAAAATGTCATAAAGAAAATGCCTCCTAATATCATGCTCACCAGCATTAAATTGTTTGGGGAAGATATTTCGTGGCCAAACTTAAAGGCTGTTATTGCTGACTCTTTAGGTAGCGAAAAAATAGTTGGGAATATAAAAGATACTATTTTATCAAACGGCGTATTACTAAAAAATATTCATTATGATGGTATTACAAAATGGAATAATTTACCCGAAAATTTAAGTTTACCCTATAATAATAATAATGTGTCTTTTAATTTTGTTGGCGTTCACATGCAAAGTAGAAATCATTTAAAATACCAATATATTTTAGAAGGATTTGATGATAATTGGAGTACAATAACGAATCGAACTGAAGCACCTTATGGCAATTTACCAAGCGGAGTTTATACCTTTAAAGTTAGAGCCATGAATCAAATTGGTTTATGGAGCAAAGAATGTGAGTTTAAATTTTGCGTTCGAAAACCTTGGTGGGAAACATGGTGGTTTCGTCTAATTGTATTTGGGTTTGTAACCTTACTTATTTATAGCATCTATCGAATAAGAACAGCAACACTAAGAAGAGATAAAATATTATTGGAACAAACAGTAGAAGTGAGAACAGCAGAAGTTCTCAATGAAAAAAAGGTTGTTGAGGAACAAAAACAATTAATTGAAAAAAAACACAAAGAAATTACGGATAGTATCAATTATGCCGAACGTATTCAAAGATCTTTATTAGCAAGTAAACAAATACTAGACGAATACCTAAGTCATTATTTTATATTTTTTAAGCCTAAAGATATTGTTAGCGGAGATTTTTATTGGGCAAAAAAACTAGGCAATAATCATTTTTTATTAGTTACAGCAGATAGCACTGGGCATGGTGTACCTGGTGCCATTATGAGTATGCTAAATATTGCTTGTTTAAAAGAAGCTACTTCATTAGGTATTACTAGTCCTGATTTATTGCTAAATGAAACTAGAAGCTTGGTGATTGAGAATTTAAAAAATGATGAAGGTTTTTTTGGAGGTAAAGATGGCATGGACGCTAGTTTATTATGTTTTGATTTTGTAAATCTAATTCTGTATTGCGCATCAGCTTATGTTCCCGTTTGGATTATCCGCGATGGTATTTTGATTGAAATTGAAGTTGATCGAATGCCTATTGGAAAGCATGTTTATGATAATACCGCATTTAAACTTCAAAAAATTCAGTTGTTCAAAGGTGATCTTGTTTATACATTTAGCGATGGTTTTGCTGATCAGTTTGGAGGAATTGATGGTAAAAAATTCAAGAAAAAACACTTACAACAATTATTACTTTCTCTTTCAAATGAACCCATCGAAAATCAAAAAAGTATTTTAAATGAGGTTTTCGATAATTGGAAGGCAAACTTGGATCAAATTGATGATGTTTGTGTCATTGGTTTAAGAGTTTAATAATCTTATTTTCGAGCTAATTTATATCTAAGTTAGATTTATTATTTTACTAGAAAAAGAAAGCTAAGTAGTATATTTATGCCATATTATAAATATTAAAATTAGATAGCGTGTTTAAATTTATTGGTGCAATTTTAGGATACTTTTTTTTAGGAAAAAACTTTTTTGGAGCCATGATTGGTTTCTTTATTGGAACAGTCATTGAAAATTTCTCAACCATCAGAAAGCAAATAACATCAAATGGTGGAACAACCGAAGATGTTTTTAAATATTATCAGCAGCGTTCTACTCGTTCTCATGGTGATTTTGCGACGATGTTAATTGCCCTTTCAGCATCAGTGATGAGGGCAGATGGAAAAGTGTTAAAAGTAGAATTAGATTATGTGAAATCTTTTTTTGCTCAACAATTTGGTCCCCAATTTTCTGTTTCTCATTTACAAACGTTAAAACATTTAGTTAATGGTGGTGAAATTCCACTAGAACAAATTTGTAGTGATATTAAATTGCGTACACAGGTAGAAGTACGAATACAATTATTGCATTATTTATTTGGAATTGCTAAAGCTGATGGACATGTGGCAGATGTGGAAATTCAATTATTGAATCGGATTGCTGTACTATTAGAAATACCAAAGGTTGATTCCGAAAGTATTAAAAACATGTTTTACCGTGATGTCAATTCTGATTATAAAGTTTTAGGTATCGAAAGTACAGCTACCGAGGAAGAAATTAAAAAAGCATATCGACAAATGGCTGTGCGTTATCATCCAGATAAAGTAGCTCAATTAGGCGAGGAATATCAAAAAGGGGCTAAAGAGAAATTTCAAAAAATACAAGAAGCCTACGAAAATATTAAAAAGCAGAGGGGAATAAAATAATTTCAATTTCTTTTTTATATAAATCTGTTTTCTTATTTTAATTGGGAGTGATTCGATCAACATGTCATGTTTTTGCTCAATAAAAATAATGATTTCATTCTTACTTTTTTTGAATTTAATTTATATTACACATACTGCTGTAAGCACAATATTCACAGTTTTTCAAATCATCTGTTTGATTAAAGTTTAATCGAGTGTCAAGCATATTATTTATTTCTTGAATTAAATGCATTTCAAACTCCATTAATAATTCATGCGTAAATACTAAAGGAGCTTTTTCTTTTGAATTATCATTTATAAAACGAGGCTTTTCTTCAAATTTTTTAAATGGAATGATACAAGGCATTAATTCTTCAGGTTTTGCTATTCCTTTTTTTACAAATAACCATGCGTACATGAATAATTGTAGCATTTTATTATACTCGCTATTTGTAAATAGTTTTTCGAAACCTTCAAAGTTAAATTTATCAGAACTTTTTATAGACGATTTGTAGTCAATGATGCGTATGACGTTCCCTAATTTATCAATTCTATCAGCTGATCCTTTTATGTAAATGGGTGTGGATTGCTCATTGATAGTAACGTTTACAGTTGTTTCAAGTAAAACTTCTAAATCAATTAAACTTAAGTATTGATTGGTTAATCGACTTTGTTTAATGCTTTGTAAATCATTCATGAGTAATTTTTTAACGTACTCATTGGTTACTTTTTTTTGTAAGAAATTTTTACCGAAATTACTTTCTTTTTGACTGAAAAATTCTTGAAACACTAAATTGATAGTTTCTTCGGTTTTAGTTTGACAGGAAATAATATCCTCTTCTCTTAATATTTTTCCTTTAAATGGCATTAATAGATTTTCAAGACTTTTATGTAAAATTTGCCCTTGCGTACTAGCTTCTGCATTTTCTTCTACATCGCTCGTTTCTTTAATACCAGCACCATATCTAAAGAAGAAACGTAACGAACAATCTTTGTATGTGTTTAATGCGGAAGGACTTAAACCACTAAACTTGTCGTTTGTGGTTAATTTTTTTACAATTAAATCTAAATTTTGAGCTGTTTTTGTAATTGAAATGTGATTGAAAATGCTAGCAGGCAATTTATCTCCACTCAACATTTTTTCTGTAATTGTATGTTGTGGATTATATTTTTCTAACTCAAATTGTAGTTGAGTAATAAATCGACTTTTTTCACCTGTACCTAATAAACTTTGTTCTGTATTGTAAGTCAATAAAACGGAAGATGCTTTTTGTAAGATTCTATAAAAATGATAGGCATAAACGGCGTCTTTATCTCCATACAAAGGCATACTAAAGTGTCTCTTTAAATCGTTTGGTATAAATGAATTCATTGATTTGCCCGAAGGTAAAACACCTTCATTGATACCTAATAAAATGATGTTTTCAAAATCAAGGGTTCGCGTTTCTAACACACCCATTATTTGTAATCCTTTTAATGGTTCACCTATAAATGGAACAGTAGCCATTCCAATAATTTGTTTGAACAAACTTTTAAGTGTAGTTAAAGAATGTAAGTAAGAATGGGTATTTACTAAACTGTGTAATCGATTAAAATATTTTGAAA
>CANLAV010000067.1 GCA_947487905.1 Bacteroidota bacterium
AGATTTAAGAAGCGACACTGTTACCGTTCCGAGTAAAGGAATGATGGATGCCATGATGAGTGCAGAGGTTGGAGATGATGTATTTGCAGAAGATCCAACGGTTAGTTTATTAGAGAAAAAAATAGCATTGATGTTTAACAAAGAATCTGCCCTGTTTTGTCCAAGTGGCACGATGACGAATCAAATCGCCATTAAATGCCATACACAGCCTGGCTATGAATTGCTATGCGATGTAAATTCTCATATTTATAATTACGAAGGTGGTGGCATTTCTTCAAACTCGGGTGTACAAGCTAAATTATTGCAAGGCGATAGAGGGCGCATAACCGCAAGTTTAATTGAAGAAAACATTAATGGCAATTATGATTGGTTAACCAAAACATCTTTGGTATGTTTGGAAAATACCGTAAATAGGGCAGGAGGAAGCTATTACCAATTAGATGAAATGTTGAAAATATCAACATTGTGTAAAGAAAAACAATTAGGTTTGCATTTAGATGGAGCTAGATTATTTAATGCGTTGGTTGAAACCAAAGAAAGTACAATAGATGTTGGAAATGCCTTTGATTCTATTTCCATTTGTTTATCAAAAGGATTAGGTGCTCCAGTGGGTTCATTGTTGTTAGGCACAACAGACTTTATAAAAAAAGCACGCAGAGTTCGTAAAGTATTTGGTGGAGGCATGCGTCAAGCTGGCTTTTTGGCTGCTGCTGGCATTTATGCTTTAGACAATAATATTAATCGTTTAACAGAAGATCATCAACGAGCCAAACAGATTGAATCTATATTAACCGAATTGCCTTATGTAGAAAGTAGTTTACCAGTTGATACAAACATTATTATTTTTAATCTTTCTCCAAATTTAAAATTAGAAGTGTTTGAAAGTAAACTGAAAGAGCAAGGAATTAAAATGTCTGCGTTTGGTAAACAAACAGTTAGATTTGTAACACACTTAGATTTTACAGACGAAATGCTTATGAAGTTAGAATCTGTTTTGAAAGGAATTTAAATCTACCCTTTAATTTTTATCAAGGCAAATACGCTGTAATTAAGCATATCCATGTAATTGGCATCAACGCCTTCGCTCACCGTTGTTTGTCCTTTATTATCTTCAATTTGTTTTACCCTAAAAATCTTCATTAAAATTAGATCTGTTAATGAACTCATGCGCATATCACGCCACGCTTCACCATAATCATGGTTTTTGTCTTCCATTAATTTCTTGGTAATACCAACGTATTTAGTGTATAAACTGGCCACTTCATCGTAAGGTAATTCCATGCGCGTGTCGTTTACTAATTCAAGTTGAATCAGCGAAATCACACAATAATTAATAATACCAATGTATTCGCCAGTAATATCATCTACTACTTTTTGAGTTCCTTTTTCCTCAATACTTTTGATGCGTTGTGCTTTAATGAAAATTTGATCGGTTAACGACATTGGTCGTAAATTGCGCCAAGCAGTGCCATAATCCTTCATTTTTTTTAAAAAGAGTTCTTTGCACAAATTTATGGCGGTATCGTATTGTTTGGATGTTGTATTCATAGTATATTTAGAAATGCTAATTTAGCAATTATGTATAAAACGTATTTAACAAATGGTAAACAATTGAGTTTTAATAAACCTCAAGTGATGGCCATTATCAATGTAACACCCGATAGTTTTTATGACGGAGGAAAGTTCTCATCTCTTTCGGATGTTATTAAGGACGCAGATGAAAAAATTAGGCAAGGCGCTACGATTATTGATATTGGCGCTGTTTCGTCTAAACCGGATGCCAAATCCGTTACGGCAAAAGAAGAAATGGTGCGCTTAGCTGGACCACTTTCACAACTTAGAAAAGAATTTCCTCATGTTTTTATTTCTGTTGATACCTACTTAGCAGAAGTTGCCGATATGGCCATTTCACTGGGTGCTGATATCATCAATGATATTTCGGGTGGAGTATTGGATGCTAACATGATTGATGTGGTTGCAAAAAACGATATTCCTTATGTGATGATGCACATGCAAGGTACACCACAAACGATGCAACAAAATCCTACTTACCATCATGTTGTTACTGAAGTAAAATCCTTTTTCGAAAAAACGATTCAAATTTGCAAAAACAAGGGTTTTGAGAAATTAATCATTGATGTTGGTTTCGGTTTTGGAAAAAGTGTCGAGCATAATTATCAGCTATTAAAACATTTAGATGAATTTAAATCTTTTGAATGCCCATTACTTGTTGGTTTTTCCCGAAAATCGATGATCAATAAAGTTATACACACCAACCCAAATACAGCATTAAACGGAACCACTGTGTTAAACACCTTGGCTTTAACACACGGCGCGAGTGTTTTAAGAGTTCATGATGTGAAGGAAGCTCAACAAGCTATTGATTTATGGAGTTTTTATAATAGTGTGGATTAAGTAGGTTTTTTTAAATTGTTAAAACATTTTTATTTTGTGATAAAGTTTTTTCAAATTTTACGTCTAAATTTTATAAATTTGTTTCATAGCATCGTAACCAATAAAAATATATATAGCAATGGAAGTAACAGGTCAATTAAAATTAAAGTACGACATCCAAAAAGTAAGTGAGAAATTTCAAAAAAGAGATTTTGTTTTATCAACTGATTTAAGCACGCCTTATCCGCAACATGTGAGTTTTCAAGTAACTCAAGATAAATGCAGTATGTTGGATTCGTTCAACGAAGGTGATGAAATTAAAGTACAATTTAATTTAAGAGGTAGAGAATGGAATGGCCCACAAGGCATTAAATTTTTTAATACACTTGAGGCTTGGAGAATTGAAAAAGTGGCAGCTGGCTCATCTAACGCAGCACCTGCTCAAAACGCACAAATGCCGCAAAGTACGGCAGCTCCTGTGTTTAACAGTAGCTTAGCTGATAACGACGATTTACCTTTCTAATTTTTTAAAAAAAGTGAATTCAAAGACACAAGAAAAAAGACACTAACGTCTTATTCTTGTGTCTTTTTTTATTTAAATACATACATGAAAAAACCTTCCGTTTTATTAATATACACTGGTGGCACCATTGGAATGATGCAAGATCCTAAAACGGGCGTGTTGAAGCCTTTTAATTTTAAAGCACTTACCAAACAAATTCCCGAACTTCAAAAATTTGATATTGAATTATCATCTATTTCGTTCGAAAAGCCTATTGATTCTTCTAATATGAGTCCAGAAACGTGGATTCAATTAGCTCACATTATAAAATCAAATTACGATTTATATAACGGCTTTGTTATTTTACATGGTTCGGATACAATGGCATTTACAGCAAGTGCCTTGAGTTTTATGTTGCAAAATTTAGCGAAGCCTGTTATTTTAACAGGTTCTCAATTACCAATAGGAACAATCAGAACAGATGGGAAAGAAAATTTGATTACGGCCATTGAAATTGCAGCGGCTCAAAAAAATAATAAACCCATTGTAAATGAAGTTTGTGTTTATTTTGAATATAAATTACATAGAGGGAATCGCACCTTAAAATATAACTCAGCACATTTTGATGCGTTTAAATCACCAAATTATCCTGCATTAGCTGAAGCTGGCGTAACTATTGATTACAAAACCAATTATTTATTAAAGCCAACAAAAAAACAATTTACTATTCAAACCCAATTGGATAATGATGTAGTCGTTATCAAGTTATTTCCTGGCTTAAGTAAAAAAATTACCCTCGCCATTTTAAATATTCCTGGAGTAAAAGGCGTTATCATTGAAACTTTTGGTGCAGGAAATGCAAGTACTCAACCTTGGTTTATTGATGCCTTAAAAACAGCTATTAATAAAGGAATTGTTGTGTATAATGTTACGCAGTGTCCTGAAGGTAAAGTTGTACAAGGTATGTACGAAACAAGCAGCCAGTTAAAAAAAATAGGTGTGATTAGCGGACAAGATATTACCATTGAAAGTGCCATTACCAAACTTATGTTTGTGCTTGGACAAAAATTATCTTTAGAAAAAACAAAAAAACAACTCGAATCTAATTTGGTTGGAGAAATATCTGAATAAAAAATGATACAAACTATAAATATTGAAGGTGTAAAATTATATGCTTACCACGGTTGTTTGCCAGAAGAAACAAAAGTTGGGGGCGAATATATTGTGGATGTAAATTTAGAGTATAACTTTACGGAAGCTGCAATAACAGACGACTTAACCAAAACAATTGACTATTGTACAGTTTTTACTATTTGCAAATATGAAATGGCTATTCCGGCAAAGTTAATTGAGCATGTTTGCCAGCGTATTTTTGATTCTGTTATTAAAACATTCCCAAATTTAATACATACGAAAGTTACAGTTACAAAATTATTACCTCCTATGAATGGTCCAGTAGATAAGGTTTCTGTGAGTATTGCTAATTAAATGACAGCTATCTCAAAAACATATTTAGGTATTATGAGTGGCACATCCTTAGATGGGCTAGACCTTGCTTTGTGTCAATTTGATGAATTGAATCATAAATTGAATTTCAAACTCATGGCTTCTGAAACGGTTAAGTATAGTTTGGATTGGAAAGAAAAATTAAATCAGGTGTTTAATGCCACAGCAGTAGATTATTTTAAACTTAATGGGTTATATGGAACGTTTATTGCAGAACAGGTTAATGCGTTTTTAGAAAAAAATAATACCACTGCCGATTTTATTGCATCTCATGGGCATACCGTTTTTCATCAACCAGAAAATGGTTTCACAACTCAAATTGGCTGTGGAGCTACAATTGCAGCCTTAACGGCTATCGATACAATTTGCGACTTTAGAAGTTTAGATGTGGCATTGCATGGCCAAGGTGCACCATTAGTCCCAATTGGTGATAGAGATTTATTTGGTGATCATGAAGCCTGTTTAAATTTAGGCGGCATTGCAAATATTTCTGTTACAAAACATAATTCGACGATTGCTTTCGATGTTTGTATGGCGAATTTATTGTTGAATTACTTATCGCAAACGATTGGTTTAGAGTTTGATAATTCGGGAGATTTAGCTTCAAAAGGAACAATACATCCAACTTTATTAGACGAATTATTAAGTATTGAAACCCATTTTAAATCCTTAGGTCGCGAATTAGTTGAACAGGCTTTTTTTCCCATATTAGAAAAACACAGTATTTCTCTAGAAGATAAATTAGCCACGTGTGTTGAATATATGGTAGTGAAAATTAGTCAAACGTTTTTTGATTCAGATTTAAAATCTGTTTTAATAACAGGTGGTGGCGCTTACCATACTTTTTTTATCAATCAATTAAAAAAACGTTTTACAGGAACGATAACAATACCAAGTTCAGAAATAATTGAATTTAAAGAGGCTATTATTTTTGCCTATTTAGGGTATTTAAGAATTAACAATAAATTCAATACCTTGCAAAGTGTAACTAAAGCCAATCGAGATAGTATTGGTGCATGTGTTTATATGGGAGCTAACGCTTAATTTTTTATTATTTTTTCCAATTTATTTTCTTTGTTAACTTTATAATCTATTAACTATCTAATCATGAATTTTTTACTTATTTTTTTAGGTGGTGGTTTAGGAAGTGTAACACGATTTGTAATCTCGCTTTTAGTTGCCAAAACTGCCTTGCATACGGGTGTATCAACTCTTATTTCAAACTTAGTAGCGTGTGTTATTTTAGCAGGTGTTATTTTTTTATTTCAACAAAAAAATCTAGTTCCTGACACGTATAAATACTTTATTTTAATTGGAATTTGTGGTGGATTAAGTACTTTCTCAACATTTAGTTATGAAACTTTTGAACTCTTAAAACAAGGTATGATAGCTTGGGCTGTTGCTAATATCGTGATTAGTTGTGGTTTGTGTTTAGCTATATTTTACGCTTTTTCCAAGTAAGCTTTACTATTTTTCATTTTTAGTTTGGGATTTGAATTCGTATATTTGCTTGATATTAGGCTTATTAATAAGTTTAATAGATGAAGCGAAATTATGAAATCTCAAAAAACAACAAGTATGATTAAGCCAATAAAACTCATTGAAGTTAAAAGCGAAATAGGAGCAGGAACAAGGGGAGCAAGTATGGGGGTTGATGCCATTAAAATTGCTGCTTTAGATTTCGGAAGTAATTTTTTTAAAAAATTTAAAGGTGCTGAAGTTCAAAATGAAAATCATTTATTGTTAGAGCCCGTTGTTAATGATTATGCGAAACGTATTAAAGGTATTTTTACATTAAATGAGCGATTAGCAAAGGAAATAAAAGAAACATTATTAAAAGATGAGGTGCCAATTGTTTTAGCTGGCGACCATAGTTCAGCTTTAGGAACAATTAGTGGTATTAAACTAGCTTATCCTAATAAACGCGTTGGCGTTATTTGGATTGATGCACATGCAGATTTACATACACCTTACACAACTCCAAGCGGAAATATGCATGGTATGCCATTGGCTTGTGTACTAGGGGAAGATAATAAAGAGCGTCAGCAGAATAAACCTGATGACGAAACGATTGAGTATTGGGAGAAATTAAAACACATGGGTGGTGTTTGCCCAAAAATTAATTATAATGATTTGGTTTTTATAGCCTTGCGTGATTATGAACCACAAGAAGAATTCTTAATTAAAAAAAATAAAGTTCGTGTCTTTAATTTACAAGAGATACGCAAAAAAGCCGTTGAGCGCGTAGCCATCGAATCATTAAACTACTTAGATCATTGTGATATTATTTACGTAAGTTTTGATGTCGATAGCATGGATAGTCGCATTTCTAGTGGAACAGGAACACCAGTGCCTAATGGAATTACTGAAAAAGAAGCTGGTAATCTAATTTATTACATCATGCGTTCCAAAAAAATTGTTTGTTTTGAAATGGTTGAGATCAATCCAACGTTAGATAAAGAAAATTTAATGGCCGAAAATGCGTTTGAAATTTTACAAAAAGCAACTAATCAATTAAATAACGATTTTTAGAAAATGAGTTGTTTAGATAATAAATCTTTATAACTCAATCACTTTATTGGCATCTCGTAAGGCTGAATCACGGTGAGAAATAATGATGCAGGTTTTATCTTTCATGATGTCTTTCAGATTATTTAAAATTAAATGTTCAGTTTCCACATCTACTGCTGATAAGCAATCATCAAATATGAGTATTTGAGGTTTTGCAATGATTGCTCTAGCAATGGAAATGCGTTGTTTTTGTCCACCAGATAAGGTAATGCCTCGCTCACCAACGACTGTATCAAATCCTTCTGGAAAGCTCATGATGTTATCATATACGCCAGCAGCTTTTGCTGCGTCAATAATTTCTTGATCTGTAAATGTATGGTTTGATGAAAAGGCAATATTGTTTTTAATGGTATCTGAAAACAAAAATACGTCTTGTGGCACACAGGCAATACTCCTTCTTAGTTCAAATAGGTCGTAATCTTTTATGGCTTTTCCTTCGATTAATAATTCTCCAGAGGTAATGTCATACATGCGGGTGAGTAAATTAACCAAGGTTGTTTTACCTGTTCCAATTTGCCCTTTAATTCCAATGATATCGCCTTTGTTTATTTTGAGATTAAACTGATTGATGGCTTTTATTTTCGTATCGTCATAAACAAAACTGACATTTTTAAATTCAATATTACCTTCAATTTTTTGGACAGTTGTTGGTTTATTGATGATGTCTGATTGATAATTTAAAAATTCATTGATTCGGGTTTGAGAAGCAGAAGCTCTTTGAATGAGAGATGTTACCCAACCCAAAGAAGCGAATGGCCAGGTGAGTTTGTAGACATAAATAATAAATTCAGTAATGTTTCCAACTTCAATGCTTCCGTTTATAACGAGTTTAGAGCCAATCCAAACAGTCAAAATAACACTAATCCCAACCATTAGTACTAAAATAGGTTGAAAAAATGCCTCTACTAAAGTTAATTTTAAACTGTGTTTTTTATAACTCTGATTTAAATTTTCTAACTCATGAACGTAATAAGCTTCACGATTGTATGCTTTAATAACTCTTATGGCAGAAAAAGTTTCTTGAGTATGTGAGGTCAATTTTGAAAGTTCTTCTTGAACTCGGGTTGAACGCTTATTGATTAAATCAGATACTTTATAAATGATGAATGACAAAAATGGTAGTGGTAAAAACACAAACAAGGTTAGTTGCCAATTAATATTAAGCATAAACACTAAAACAATGATGATAGTTGCAAATGTGTTTATTAAGTACATAACCGCAGGGCCTGTAAACATGCGTACTTTGCTAACATCTTCGCTAATACGAGTCATTAAATCGCCCGTTTTATTTTTTTTATAAAAATTAAAATCAAGTGATTGAAAGTGGGCGTATAACTCGTTTTTTTGGTCAAATTCTATGTTACGACTCATAACGATTAATGTTTGTCGCATTAAGAACAAAAAGAAGCCACTAATTAATGCAAATACTAATAACATCAACCCATGCTTTACAAATACATTTGAGTTAACAACAGAATGTTTTTCAAAAATTTTATAAATTTCATTCGTTGCATTTCTTACAATAACGCCTTGATAAATAGAGAAAACACTTGATAAAACAACAAAAGTAGCTCCTAAAAGCAACTGCCATTTATACTTTAAAAAATAGACGTTTATAGCTTTGAGTGATTTCAATTGAAGTAGTTATTGGCTGACGAATGTATTAATATTAAATTAGTTTTTATAGTATTTTTTATGTGAATTAAACAAGTTGATAATTATAATAATAAAATATAAATAATATTGGTTTATCTTAACAATACACTGTTCAAAATGCACGCGAATACTTGCTTATGTTACTTTAAAATGTATTTACTTAGTCATATATTTTAGACGCAATGAAAGTTCATTTAATAGCAATAGGCGGAAGTGCAATGCATAATATGGCACTGGCACTTCATGAGAAAGGATTTAAAGTTACAGGAAGCGATGATGAAATAAATGAACCATCAAAAACGCGATTGAATAATGCAGGAATTTTACCATCTGACATTGGTTGGTTTGCCGATAAAATTACATCTGATTTGGATGCCGTTATTCTTGGTATGCATGCTCGGGAAGATAATCCAGAATTAATAAAAGCAAAAGCATTAAATCTTAAAATATATTCTTACCCTGAATATATTTATGAGGCCACAAAAAATAAAATACGTGTTGTAATTGGAGGAAGTCATGGTAAAACGACCATTACCGCTATGATTTTACATGTTTTGAATTTTCATAAAATAGATACTGATTTTTTGGTTGGGGCTCAATTAGAGGGATTTAAAACCATGGTGAGGTTAACTAATGAGGCGCCAATAGCCGTTATTGAAGGCGATGAATATTTAGCTTCGCCTATTGATCGACGCCCTAAATTTCATTTATACAAACCAAATATTGCCGTATTAAGTGGTATTGCTTGGGATCACATCAATGTGTTTCCAACATTCGAAAATTACGTCAATCAGTTTGAGATTTTTATTAATTTGATTGAGCCCAATGGTTCACTTATTTATTGTAACGAAGATTCTGAACTAAAACAACTAGCTGATAAAACAGGTTTTATAAATCATTTAGATAAACAATCGTATTCTATTCCTAATCATTATATTGAGAATGGAATGACCTATATAAAAACAAACTTAAAAGACATTTCATTACAAATTTTCGGCAATCATAACCTCATGAATATGAATGCGGCCAGGTTAGTGTGTCAAAAATTAGGATTAACCGATGAATTATTTTTTGATGCTATACAATCTTTTACTGGTGCTGCAAAGCGATTAGAATTAGTTAGTAAAACGGATACTTTTAATTTTTATAAAGATTTTGCACATTCTCCTTCCAAATTAAAAGCTACAACACAAGCGGTTAAACATCAATTCGAAAACAGACGTGTAATTGCTTGTATGGAATTACATACGTTTAGTAGTTTAAATGAAAATTTTTTGGCAGAGTATAATGGATCAATGGCCGATGCTGATGAAGCGATCGTGTATTTTAATCCACATACCATTGCACACAAAAAATTAAAGGAAATAACAATTGATCAAGTTTTAAATTATTTTAATTCACCTAATTTAAAAGTATTTACAGATAGTTCAGAATTAGTGAATTATTTAAAATTAAAGTCCTATCACCAATCCGTTTTGTTAATGATGAGTTCAGGAAACTTTGATGGGATTGATTTTAAAGAGCTTTCGTTGCAATTGCATTCATAAGACTTGCTTTTGATATTTAAGGATAAATAGTAACTTTGTTAAATAACTTTATTTTATGCGTTTTTATAATTATTTTTTTATAGTTCTGTTTGTGTTATCCTTTACCTCTTGTAAAGTATTTCGATCCAATTTAATGCTTAAAACGCCAACCGATTTTGCCTATGACCAATTGCAAGATTCTGTCACAAAACAAAGTTATAAAATTGAGGTTAATGATTTAGTACAAGTTAGAATTTTCTCAAATGATGGATTTAAGATTATTAACATAGAAAACGTATCGGGGAATTATGCCCGTATTGATTTGGATTATTTAGTTGAACAAGATGGTCGCGTGAAGTTGCCTTTGGTTGGAAAGGTGGCCTTGTCTGGACTTACAATCGCAGAAGCGGAAACGTATTTGCAAAAAATTTATAATGATTTTTATGTGAGTCCTTTTGTGAGTGTGAAAGTTATAAATAAAAGAGTCATTATTTTTCCCGGGAATGGTGGCAAAGCACAAGTTATTAATTTGCAAAATAATAATACGACGGTTATAGAAACTATTGCCTTGGGTGGAGGTATTCAAGAAGACGGAAAAGCGTATAAAGTAAAATTAATTAGAACTGATGGAAAAAATAAACCGAAAGTGTATTTAATGGATTTGTCAAAAATAGAAGGAATGGCTATGGGAAATACAGTTGTCATGGCTAATGATATTATTTATGTTGAACCACGCTATCGTTTTGCAAAAACATTAATTGGTGAAGTAACGCCATTAATTTCTTTATTAACCTCAACCTTTTTACTTTATTCTCTTTTCATTAAGAAATAAATTTGGAATTCCTATTTATATAATTTTATTGATATCCGAGATGGAAATACTTGAAACTAAAATAAAAGATTTATTAATCATTAAACCGAGAGTATTTGAAGATCCTCGTGGTTATTTTTTCGAAAGTTACAACAAAGATGTTTTCACTAAACATCAAATTCTTGTTGATTTTATTCAAGATAATCAATCGTTATCGCATCGTGGTGTTTTGAGAGGTTTACATTTTCAATCTCCTCCATTTGCTCAAGGAAAATTAGTACGTGTTATTACAGGTGCTGTGCTTGATGTGGCTGTTGATATTCGAAAAAATTCTCCAACGTATGGTGAACATGTAACTATTGAATTAACAGAAGAAAACAAAACCATGTTTTATATTCCAACAGGATTTGCTCATGGATTTGCGACATTGCGTGATAATACCATATTTTCCTATAAATGCACGCAAACCTATCATAAAGAATCTGAAGGTACTGTTTTGTGGAATGACCTTGATTTAAAAATTGATTGGCAATTACAAAATCCATTGTTATCTGAAAAGGATATGAATGGTACAATTTTCAAATCATTTCAAAGCCCTTTTTAATTTATTTTTTTAAGTTATAAATGAATATTTCTGTTTGGATACTCCGCTTGTTTATCGGAAAAACAAGTATTCATTTAAAAACATATTTTGTTTTTTTAGTATGGTTTTTTGTCGTTTTTTTTGGACGAATAACTTTATTTAAAATTGATGAAGTTCCTTTGGATTATGCGAATACAAATTTTAGAGTGCTTGGATTAAATTTTCCTAAAAAATTATCATTCGCTGGTGAAAAAGTTCCTTTAAATGATTTTGAAATAAAAGAAAGTTTAGAAAAAGAATTTTTTGAAAATAAGTCATGGAAAAAATCATCACTTAATTTATTCATAAAAGCAAAAAAATGGTTCCCACTAATTGAAGACATTTTAAAAAAAGAGGGTGTGCCTGATGATTTTAAATATGTGGCTATTATTGAAAGTCATTTGTCTAATGTTATTTCACCAATGGGCGCTGCAGGTTTTTGGCAATTAATGCCTAATACCGCTCAAGGATATGGTTTGATTATTAATGATGATGTTGATGAACGTTATGATGTAGAAAAAGCAACCTATGTGGCGTGTAAACATTTTAAGGATGGATATGCTTATTTTAAAAATTGGACATTGTCTGCGGCAGCCTATAATATTGGAATAGGCGGCATACAAAGTGCATTAAAAAAACAAAATACAAATAATTATTATGATTTATTACTCAATAAAGAAACAGGTAGTTTTATTTACCGCATTTTAGCATTTAAAACATTATTATCAAATCCAAAGCACTTTGGTGTAGAGCATCGATTGAAATTAAATGCACACTTCCCGTCTTTTAAAATTGTAAAAGTAGATTCAACAATTACAAGTCTTACTGCGTTTGCAAAGCATTTAGACGTAAATTTAACTACACTAAAGGCTTGTAATCCCTGGCTATTAAGCGATAAATTAAGCAATGAGGATAAACACGTTTATAAGATAAAAATACCTAAAAATAA
>CANLAV010000068.1 GCA_947487905.1 Bacteroidota bacterium
GCAATTTTTTTGATATCTGGAAAACTAACCCCCGAATTTGTATCAGCCCCTACTCGTCTTCCAAAAAAATTATCTTGCGTTTGTTTCATCGAAATGTAACCATCATTATTTAAGTAAAATAATTTAATGGGTAATTTATAATGAGACATAGTTGCTAACTCTTGAATATTCATTTGCAAACTGCCATCTCCAGCGAGACAAATAACTTCTGTATTTGGATCAGCCATGCTAGCTCCTATAGCAGCCGGTAAATCATATCCCATACTTGCACAACCCGAATTCCAAATAACTCTATTATTTACTTTTAATTTTGCAGCTTGAAAATAACAAATACAGGCTGTAGCATTTCCTGTGACAACCGTACTATTTTCTGGTAACGCAAAAGATAATTGCTCTAAAAAAACATAAGGATTAACAAAGTCTGAATGGTTTTTATATTCTTCTAAAACAGGATTGTATTTTTCTTTTCTTACTTTACACCATTGTAACCATTCATTAAAATCAAATTGGTTTGCAACAATCGTAGCATTTAAAAATGGCAGTAGATTTTTTAAATCATCACAAATAGCCAAATCATAAGTCAACAGAGGTTTTTTTAATTCAGCAGCATCCACATCCACACATATTTTTTTAGCAGCTCTTGCAAAAGCTGGCCAATTGTAACTGATTTGTCGGATATTATTACGAGTACCTAAAAACAAAACTAAATCGGAATTTTGAATTGCAAAATTTCCAGCGCGAGACCCTATTGTACCAATAGTTCCAACATGTTGAGGATGTTTCCAATCAATAATATCAAAACCATTTAAAGTTGATAATACGGGAATATTTGTTTTTGCTAAAAGTTGATTTAATTCATTAATCGTGTTTGATAAACGCACACCTTGTCCTGCAACAATAACGGGGCGTTTAGCTTCTTTCATTAATTTAATAATTTCCTCAACTGAATGTGCTGTATTTTGATATGAATCAGTTATCTCTTTTTCATTAAAACTCTCTAATTCGTTTTCATCAACTAATGCACCTTGTACATTCATAGGAACATCTATCCAAACTGGTCCTGGTCTTCCGTGAGTGGCTAAAAAAATTGCTTTTTGCAATACCTTTTTTACCATACCAGGTTCTGATACACACATGGCGTATTTAGTTAACGGCTTCACCACTGAAATGATATCCACTTCTTGATCGCCCAATTGACGCAAACCTAATTCAGGGCAAGACATGATAGTAGTGTCATACCTTACTTGCCCAGAAATATAAAGAACAGGAACAGAATCTGTCCATTGGCCAAAAACACCATTCAAGGTATTTAATCCTCCTGGTCCAGTTGTAACATTTACAACCGCCATTTTCTGTTTCTGACGAGCGTATCCTTCAGCTGCAATAGCGCATGCTTGCTCATGATGATTAAAAACACATCTGATTTTTTCGGATTTACCAAACGAATCATTTAAATGCATGGCTCCACCACCAGTAACCAAAAAAGCATCAGAAACTCCAATGCTTTCAAGGTAATTAACTATAAAATCTGAGACTTTAATCATAAACTATAACCCTCTGTTATAAATAAGTTGTTTTAATTCTTCGTTTTTCGCGTATAAACTATCAATATTATCAATTAACAAAGGTTTGTCCTTTAAAATTGGAACAATTAATTTTTCACCACTCATAACTTCCCTACAGCTCATTTGTCCTTTTTGTAAAGGAATAGCCATATAAAAATCTTTATTAAAATCGTCGTTAGTAACTACATAACCAGCAGGCAAATCACGCTTAGCATATACACCACGCACTAATGCATCAAGGTATGTAATTTCTTTTTTAGGTGCCAAACGCTTTTGAGTTCCAGGAGCGCCGCACATTTCTTTGGTTTTATTATATGCTTTAAACCATTTATCTGCTTGCTCTGGTCTTGTGCAGTATGAAGATACCGGAACATTATCCATATCAATATCAATATGTCTCTCAAAAGTACGAGCGCCTTTTGCATAAGCAATAGCCGTTGAAATATCCCAGCTGTTATACTCGTGAGTAGAATAACCAATCACATTTTCTGGATATCTGTTTTTTAAGAAATCAATTTGATTTAATTCTAATTCTGAATCTTCGCTTGGATACATGGCGACGCAATGATTGACTGCCAAAGGAATATCCCTATTTTTAAAATACTTAATGATATCATCTAAATCTTTTAAAGATGAACCACCACTCGAAATAATAGTTGGACGGCGAGTTGATGCAATTTTCTCAATTAAAGGCCAATCATTTAAATCTGAACTTGCAATTTTAATAATCGGTAAATCAAAATACTCACTTAAATCAACAGATGCTTCGTCAAATGGCGTAGCCATTGGAATACATCCTCCTTTGCGAATGGCATCAATCAAAATTTGAAAATTTTCTCTAGACATTTTAGTGTCCATTGTTTTTTTAATGTACCTATTGTCTTTACTATCTTTAAAATCTTGATGAATAAAGGAATCTACATCTCTAAACTGCAATTTAATAGCAGCTTTTACATTGTTGAAACGAACAACTTGCGAAAATTCTTCAATAATTTTTAATCCACGCTCAACACTTCCCCAATGATTATTTGCCATTTCAAGTACAAATAAATCTTCAAAAATTTCATTTTGCTTACTCATAACTATTTTAATATAATTGTATTTAGTTCTTTAAATTGATTAATAACAAATTTAGGATTATTTCTTAATAATTCCTCTTTTTTTTCATATCCGTATAATACGGCTATTGTTTCTAAATTAGCTGCATTACCGGCTTGAATATCTTGTGAACTATCGCCAATCATAAACCCTTTAGACACCAACTCCTGTTGGCAAATTAACTCAACCATATCTGTTTTAGACATCGGTTTGTCTTTTATAAAATCATTGGTAACGACGCTTGTGAAAAGATGAAAAATACCCTTAGATTTTAAAATATTTAGTGTTGGATTTAGTCTTTTATTTGTTGCAATATGGAGAATAAAACCATCTTTATGAAATTGATGTAAAAGCTCGAATACATCCGAATAAAGCAAAGTATGGTCATAATTTGAATGGTCATACATTTCAGAAAAAAGAAATCTTGCTTTTTCAACCAATTCGAAATCTTGATTGTAAACTTTATGGAGTATGGCAGTTAAGGTATTACCATAATTTATTTCCTCATACTCTATTTCGCTGGGAGGCACTATTTCCTCAAACACTTTTTTATAGGTGCTAATTATTTCAGGTTTTGAATCTATGAGTGTGCCATCTAAATCAAATATAATATGTTGGTTTTGATTCATTTATTTATCAATTAAAAGTGCGTCTATCTTTAAATTATTTTTATTAGTCATATACCAATGATACAAATCCTCTATCGAGGTTTGCATGGATGTAAATTTTAAATCTTTCATTTCACGATGTAAAAGAGTATTATTTCCGCTATATTCCATTCCTAAACCATCTTGCGCAACGTTTACTTCTATATCTTTTTGAGATATACTTTTTACTAACTGAGCAATTTGTAATAATTCAATAGAATTATCTGGTGTAATATTAAATGACTTTTCTAATGGATTATGCGTTATAAAATAATCTAATATTGGCATTAAATCATTAATGTCTAAATAATCAAATTTTCTATTTTGTCGCAAGGTAATTGGTAAATCAAAAATGGATTTACAGATTGCATTTGAAATAAATCGTATGGCGTAATCTTCGTACTTACCAAATATTCCAAATATTCTAAAATCATACACATGATTTAAGGATGGCAACATTTTACCAAAAATATATTTATTATACCCATGCTCATCTTTTGGAATGTGCGTGCCAAAATAATTTTCAGGCATTTTAGGAATGTAATTTTGCATATCATAAATAGCACCTGATCCCATATTTAATAACTTACCCCAACTATCTTGATATTTTAATAAATTAAAAATCATACGTGAGTTGGTTAAAAACAAATTACTTGTATCAATAGCATTTCTGTGTCCAGCTTTAGCCGCAGAATGAATCACCACATCAAAAGAATTTTTTTTGAAAAAAGTCTCAACACTTATATCATCGCTGCAATCTAATTCTTGACGAGAAGGAGCCACGATTGTATATTTTTGTGACAAATACGACTCCTTAATATTTCTTCCAATAAAACCATTGCCTCCGGTAACTAATATTTTCATCACGGTTGTGTTTTAATTTTAGATTTATTTTTAAAATAACTAAACAGGATTAAACCTATAAAGATTATTAATGAACCGAATGAAACCATCGCTCCTTGATTTTTATATCTTGGGGTAAAGGCCAATTCAACTTTATTATCCCCTTTTTCAGTTAATAATCCTGTTAATCCACAATTCAATCGATACAGTTTAGATTCTTTACCATTAACTGTTACAGCCCAGCCTTCGTCAAACGGCATAGAAAAAAATAAAATTTTTCGTTCCTTCGTATTTACGTTTCCAATAATACTATTTTCAGAAAATTTCGTGATTTTAAATTCGTCTTTCTTCAAATCGTTCACGTAAGTTAAATAATTATCAAAAGAGAATACGGCATTTGTATCGGTTACATTAAAAGGCTGAATTGATGAAAATGTAGATTTGTCTTCGTTACCAATTACACAAGCTCTTAACAAACAAAAATCTTTTTGTGTTGGCGACATCTTTTTAAAATCAATTTCGCTAATGCCTTTGTTATAAATGAAACCGAAAGGTAATGCATATTTATTTTTATAGACTTTAACATCTCCAAACTTTGCAATGGAATCAAATCCTAAATTAGCAATGGCATTATCTGTTCGTTTTGATAACCAGTATTTACCACTTGCTATTGAAAATAAAATTGGCCTATCTGCTAAACCTTTCGCCCAACGTGTAGCGTTTTCATCTTTTACATCAATCACATTTAAATCACCCAAAAATTTGATATAATTTTTTTGATTGAATGAAAAATAAGATGGAGTTCCATAAAATCCTTGAACCTTAGCGTCATTAATGCTCGAGTGAATGGCTAAACCGGAACTGTAATCTTTATTTAAACGGTAAAATTCTTTATCATTTTGTCTTAGATAATTTACTGCTTCTACAGTATAGTCATTGTACCCAACTTTGTCTTTCAAAACGTATTTAGTAATTACATCGCGCTTATTAACTGTTATACTCGAAAAAGAAGTGAGTTCAATCACACACAATAAAAGTAATACCAATTTCGAAACAGACTTCATTGAAGTTGATTTTGTTAACCCAAATAATAAAGCTGCATATGCGAAGATTAAAAAAGTAACAAATCCTCTTAAATTGGTATTAATTGCTCCTTTAAACTGAGCAGAAGGAGTGTATAATAACAATAATAAAATTAACATGGTAACACCTAGCACCACTTTATTAAGCTTTCCTGTTTGTTCAATATAACTAATTGCTCTTGCAGAAAACATAACCATAATAAAAATAATAACTAAAGAAAATGTTCTAAAATAATCTCCTGAAAAAGCCCAAAAAGCATAACGGAAATAAGGAAAAAAAATTGGCAAACAAAATAAGCATGTAAGAGCTCCATAAAAATATTTTTGTCGTTTAGATAACGAACCAAAAAATTGAGGAAAAGTAACTAAACACAAAATCCCACAATAAAAATTTGGTGCCTCTAAATAATTTTGCCATCCTTTAAAATTGTTTCCAGTACCCAACATATCGCTACCAAAACTTCTGAAAACTGTGGTAAATCTTAAAACAGGATCAGCAAACTCAAACATACCTTGAGCTTTTAATCGAGCAAATAAACTAGCTTCACCCCCAACACGTGGACTTTCGGTATACTGCAATAAATCAGCAAACAGTTGATACGAACTCATTAAAACTGCAAGTGTAGCTAACCCAATTGTTTTTGATATAAACAAAACAAATTGCTTGGTATCTTTTTCTTTCACATCATGATACCTTACAATAGCATATGCAGATATTAAAATGGTATACATAAACAAAAAGAATGGTTGCAAAAATGCCATTAATGTAATTCCTAAAACGAGCCATAAAAATTTATTGTGGTTCAACCACCTTTCAAACCCAAATAAAATAATAGCTGCATATAAAGCTTCAACAGAAAAAATAGTCCAACAACCACCTAAAATCATAAAACCTGAAAACGCATATAAAAATGATGCAATGAGACTCGAATAATTTGATAATTTTAATTCCTTTAAAAATTTATAAAAAACAAAAGCTGTTAAAAAAATCTTTACTATTTCTACAAATACCAATCCATAGGGTATTTTTGATTTATCAAAATAGGTTAAAAAATTAGAGAAAAAATCACCAATTGACATGGGAAACATGTTTTGCCCCATACCTTGTTGAAATGACCAACCAAGCACAGATTCATTCTTTAAATAATCTGACATAGATGCTAAGGCTGGAAAATAAATATTTAGAGAATCACTTCCAATATCTCTAAATAAATATACTTTTTTTAAGGAAATAAAATCGCTGAAAACGATAGCGCAAACTGCTAAAACTAAGCCAAATAAATAATATAATTCCTTTCCTTTTACAAACGAATCGTAAAAATTTACTGAATTATTTTGCTCGGTTTTTTGTATACTGTTTTTTGACATAGATTATAATTTGTAATTAATAACTCATTGCACTTGCAAGCTACTAAAGTAAAAATAAAATTGGAATTATGATATCATCAACCATATAAGTTAAGGGATAAATAACAAGGAAATTTAAACAGAAATAATGCTTCTATGCTTTTTAATTACTGACAATCCGTTCAAAACAAATTGAGTCCTTGAAGAAATAAATATCAGTTAAGAGATTTCTGAAATATTAGCGCCAATACCTTTTAAATCTTGATAAAAATGAGGGTACGATTTATGATTAGCTTCAGCGTTTAAAATTTTAACAACAGACTTACATCTTAATGCGGCAACGGCACATGCCATAGCAATTCGATGATCGTTATGTGAATCAACAGTGTTACCAACCGTATTATCAGCGCCATGTACAATCATTTCATCTCCTATCAAATCAATCAGTATACCCATTTTACCAAACTCATCCTTCAAAGTAACAGCACGATTACTTTCTTTATGAATTAACCGAGATGTTCCTTTTATAATAGTATTTCCTTTACAATAGGCTGCGAGTGCCACTAAAGGAGGAAATAAATCCGGGCAGTCTGTCGCATCAAAACAAAACGCATGTAATGAATGATGAGAAACAGTTATCGATCCATCATCTATTTTCAAACTACATCCACAATCTTTTAATGCCATTAAAATTTTTGTATCAGCTTGCTTAGAAAAAACATCTAAACCTTCCACAGTAATAGTGCCCGAAATAGCTGCCGCAACTAATAAAAAGGCTGCTCCACTCCAATCACCTTCTACCGCATAATGAATGATATTTGAGGAATAAATACTACTTTGATTATCAAAATAAAAGGATTTATAATTTGTGTGTCGCGGAAGCTTCATTCCAAATTTAGACATCACATCTAATGTCAAATCAATATATGGCTTGCTTTTTAAATCATTCACTGTTATCGTTACATCCTTTGCTTGACTTGCAGAATAAGCGAATAAAAGCCCCGTTAAAAATTGGGAACTCAACGAAGCGTCAATCTCTATATCTTTGGGAATCATGGGACCTTCTATTTGAAATGGCAATTTACCTTCTTGACTATGAAATTTCACTCCTAGTTTTGGAAATTGTTGATCAAAAAAACGCATAGGTCTTTCTAATAAACTACCTTCACCTGTCATACTTAATTGAGCATGAGATAATGCAGCTAATGATGTAAACAATCTTGCACTTAAACCCGATTCTCCAAAGTGAATAGTGTTATCAATGGGGACAATTCCTTTAGATACAACAATCAAATCATCATCTTTTCGTTCAACCGTTGCACCAAGTTTTTCAATAATAGAAATAGCCGCAACATCATCATCACTTTTTCCATAATGACGAATGATTGTTTTTCCAACTCTTACTAATGCAGCCGCACACGCTCGCTGCATAGAACTTTTAGATGACGGCGCTTTTAATTTACCTTTAATTTGAGAGGATGATATTGAAACAATCATGTTGGCTAACAAGTAAACCTTTAAAAAATAGTAAATTTATAATACTCCAAATCTGCTTAGAAAAAACGAATCGACATAAAAACTATTTCCAGTTTTTAAACACATTGGTTTCAACCCATTTTTTTCCCCAATCATCATGCTCTTCTTGTGTCCATATTTCTGGATAAAAAATACGTTTTTGAAAACGAGGTGGTAAATACTTTTGCCAATTCGTTCCGCCAGTAGCTGCAATATCCTCTGTGTTTTGTTGTAAATACCTAACGGCACTTTTATAATGCATCAATGGCCAATTTATATTGACATTAACATCAAACTCTTTCAATGCATTAATTAATTTTTGATTTTCTTGATCAGCTTTCGGCAAAGATTTATACTTAGCCCAAATATTTTTAGTTTTAAATTCGTTAGCTAGGTTAATAAATTCCTTACTATACTTTTTTTCAAACTGATTCAGTGTTAAGGTTTTTTTACCTGTCGATAATTCTGTTGCTCCTTTATTCCAATAAATATGTTGAAACATATCTTCTATAGAAGTTGAATTTGCATCAATGGTTGGACGAACATCTTTATCAACTAAATTATAAAAATCAGTTGCACAAATTTCTATTTTGCGATACTGCGCACTTTGAAATCCACTTGCGGGAAGCAGAGCCATGCGATAACGAAGAAACTGTTCCTTTTCCATACCATCAACCATAATCTCAAAAGATTTGGTTAATGACTCGAAATAACGATTGATACGATTTACACGTGTTGCAAAAAAATCAACGTCAATAGTTTCTTTCCAACCTTTGTCATGCCCATTATCGCCAATAATTTTTCCATTATTGCCTATTTGATTCATTTCATGTAACGACAATTTAAAATACAACTCCGTTATTTGGTGATACATGATGAAAATTTCTTCGTCAGGAAAATCAGTTTTCGGATTTTGCAAAGTCAATAAGGTATCTAATTGAATATAATCCCAATAGGTTAAATAATTAGAAATCAATAATCCATCTAAATAACCGTCAAGACTTTGACCCATTGTACTGTATTTATCTTCGAGTTTGTTTACTCGTTCAATAATTTCTTTTTTCAATTCCATAGTAATCAAAAATATAAAATTAATTTTAATTAGTGTGATAATATTTCATCTACTAAAGTGATGATAAAAATCAATAAAAACTTCAATTCTAAAAATTACATTTTACAAAAATACCGTAAATGAAATCTTCGCATATGTAAATTGTTAAATTTTTAAATTATCGAAAGTTTAATTTGAACTTAACTTATATTTTATTACATTTCAATATTATTTATCCTAATTTCCTTTATCCTATGAAAATCCTAAGCGTTCAAGCACTTCGTGGTCCAAACATTTGGAGCGTTAACAGAAAAAAACTAATTCAAATGCGTTTAGATTTGGAAGAAATGGAGCAACTTCCTACAAATAAAATTCCTGGATTTAAAGAACGACTAGAAGCCATGTTTCCTACTATGATTGAACACCGCTGTTCTGAAGAAAAACGAGGTGGTTTTTTTTCACGCATAGAACGTGGCACTTGGATGGGACATGTGATAGAACATATTGCTTTGGAAACACAAACCTTAGCTGGTATGGAAACTGGTTTTGGAAGAACGCGCGAAACAAAAACGCCGGGCATTTACAATGTTGTTTTTAGTTACACCGAAGAAAAGGTTGGACTATTTGCTGCAGAAAGCGCTGTAAGAATAGCAGAAGCTTTGACTAATGGAACGGATTATGATTTAGCTGCTGATTTGAAAAAAATGCGTGAAATCCGAGAAGATGTTCGCTTAGGGCCAAGCACCGGGAGCATTGTTGATGAAGCGGTTGCACGTGATATCCCTTGGATTAGATTAGGGAAAAATTCATTAGTACAATTAGGTTACGGTATTAATCAAATGCGTTTTCAAGCAACCATCACTTGTAAAACAAGTAACTTAGCCGTTGATATTGCTTGTAACAAAGAAGAAACCAAACGTATGTTATACGATGCGTCTATCCCAGTGGCAAAAGGAGATATTTGTGTCGATGAGGAAGATTTAAAAAATTGCATAGACCGTATTGGGTTTCCGATTGTTCTAAAACCATTAGATGGTAATCATGGCAAAGGCGCTTCTATCAATGTAACCAATTGGGAAGATGCTGTTGAAGGCTTAAGTTTTGCAAAAAAATACAGTAGACGTGTTATTGTTGAGCGTTTTATTACTGGACATGATTTTAGAATTTTAGTAATTGATAACAAAATGGTTGCTGCTGCACAACGCGTACCTGCTCATATTATTGGTGATAGCAAACAAACTATTCAAGAATTAATTGATGAAACCAATAGAGACCCACGACGTGGTTACGGACACGAAAATGTATTAACTGAAATTACGATAGATCGAGATACGACCGATTTACTTGAAAAGAAAGGCTATTCTTTGGAATCTATTCCGCAAAAAAATGAAATTGTGTATTTGAAGTCAACAGCTAATTTAAGCACAGGAGGAACATCCATTGATATTACCGAAATGATTCATCCTGAAAATGTTTTTTTAGCTGAACGTATTTCTCGTGTAATTGGCTTAGATGTTTGTGGTATTGACATCATGGCAAAAAATTTAACACAACCATTAAAAGAAACTGGTGGTGTTGTATTAGAAGTGAATGCCGCACCTGGCTTTCGTATGCATTTAGCGCCTAGTGAAGGATTAGCTCGCAATGTTGCTTCGCCTGTTATTGACATGTTATATCCACTTGGCAAACCATCTCGCATTCCAATCATTGCCGTTACTGGAACAAATGGAAAAACAACAACCACTCGCCTTCTTGCTCACATAGTAAAAAACAATGGTTACAAAGTTGGTTTCACAACCAGTGATGGTATTTATGTGCAAAACCATATGCTCGAAAAAGGTGATACAACAGGACCATTGAGTGCTGAATTTATTTTAAAAGATCCAACGGTTGAATTTGCTGTTTTAGAAACTGCGAGAGGTGGTATTTTAAGATCGGGTTTAGGTTTCAGTAAATGTGATATTGGTATCATTACAAACATCCAAGAAGACCATTTAGGAATAAACGATATTCACGATTTAAATGATTTAGCTCGTGTAAAAAGCGTGGTTGTTAAATCCGTAAAAAAAGACGGTTGGGCTGTATTAAATGCTGAGGATGAACACTGCGTAAACATTGCAAAAGATTTAGATTGCAAAGTTGCCTATTTTAGTATGAATGAACATTGCGATGTCATTGTCAATCATTGCCGAAAAGGTGGCGTTGCGGCAATATACGAAAATGGATATGTGACGATAAAAAAAGGGGATTGGAAAATGCGCGTCGAGAAAGTAACACACATTCCTTTAACGCTTGGTGGTAAGGCAAAATTTATGATTGCCAATGTATTGGCAGCTACATTAGCTAGTTATTTGTGGGGTTTTAAAACGGAAGACATTAAAGCTCCCTTAGAAACATTTATTCCGAGTGCTGCACAAACACCAGGCAGAATGAACATCTTTAACTTCAAGAAATTTAAAGTGATGATTGATTTTGCTCATAATCCTTCTGGCTACTTAGGCATTGAAGATTTTTTACAAAGTGTAAACTCCGAGCACAAAATTGGCATCATTGCTGGTGTTGGTGATAGAAGAGATAGTGACATTATTGAATGTGCATCCATTGCCGCTCGTATGTTTAATCATATTATCATTCGTCAAGAAAAACATTTACGTGGCCGCACGGAGGAAGAAATTATTGCTTTAATCGTACAAGGTATTCAATCTCAAAACAAGGATGTAACATATGAAGTTGTTTCAAAAGAAAAGGATGCCATAAAACATGCGATAACATTGGCTAAAGAAGGCACTTTTATCACTGCCTTAAGCGATGTGATTACTAACGCGATTGAAGTTGTGCAAGAGCATTTGGATTTAGAAACTGGTAATGATTAATGTTAGAACTTAAAATTTGATTATGTAAGCAATTTATGACTGATGATAAAAAACAATAGCATGATCTTTAAATCAAAAATTTATAAAGTCATATTAATTTAGCTGAAAAATTACGATGAAAACAAAACGTTTATTCATAAAAAAAATTGTATTCATATTTTGCTTACTGATATTGTTTTCATTCCATAATAATTTATGTTCCCAAATAATATATACAGATATACCTGACGCAACTCCCAATGCCACATTTTCTTTAGATTTAAACAACGACCTAATTGATGATTTTATTTTTCACTATGGTTCTGGTGTGATGTGTTCACCTCAAAATAACAATGCATATTCAGGAAATTTTGCCGGTGGACTGCATTTACCTTGGGCATTATCTGTATCTCATAATATTTGTGACACACTAGCAACATGGTATGATGCAACAAA
>CANLAV010000069.1 GCA_947487905.1 Bacteroidota bacterium
AGGAGGTTCAGCTTTAGTAAATCCAAGTTCTACAACATCTTATACCGTAACAGGAACCAATGCGTTAGGTTGTACTAACACAGCCGTATCAATCGTAACTGTAAATGCTAATCCAACGGTAGCAGTCAATTCAGGAGCAATTTGTAATGGAAGTTCATTTACGATGAATCCAACAGGCGCATTATCTTATGTGTATTCAAGTGGTGCAGCATTAGTAAGTCCAAGTATAACCACAACGTATAGCGTAACAGGAACCAATGCAGCAGGTTGTACAAACACAGCTTTATCAACGGTAACCGTTAATGCGATTCCAACGATTGTAATACCTCCAACAGGAGTTTGTACAGGCGGAACAGCGACACTTACACCAACAGGTGCAGTAAGTTATACTTACTCAGGAGGTTCAGCTATTGTAACACCACCAAGTAATACAACGTATACGATTACAGGAACCAGTGCAGCAGGCTGTATTGGTAGTGCAGTTACAACCGTATCAGTAAGTGGTTCTTTAGTCTTTGCCGTTAACTCAGGGTCTATTTGTACAGGTAAATCATTTACCATGACACCAAGTGGTGCAGCAACGTATACGTATTCAAGTGGTTCTCCAGTAGTGTCACCAACAAGTAACACAACTTACACCGTAACAGGAGCAAGTGCAGCAGGCTGTTTAGGAACAGCTATTGCTTCCGTAACAGTTAATATAAACCCAACTATTTCAGTAAACTCTGGTTCCATCTGTAATGGATCTTCATTTATCATGAACCCAACAGGAGCAGCAACGTATGTATACACAGGAGGTTCAGCAACCGTAAGTCCAACAACTAACACGAACTATACCGTAACAGGAACGAGTGCGTTAGGTTGTACTAACACAGCGGTATCCAATGTAGTGGTAAATGCTAATCCAGTATTAACCGTTAACTCAGGTTCACTTTGTTCAGGTAACAACTTTACCTTTACACCAACAGGCGCTATCAGTTATACTTATTCAAGTGGAACTGCAGTGGTTACACCAACGGCAACAACAACTTATACAGTAAGTGGTTCTAATGCTTTTGGATGTACAACGAGCAGTGTTAAAACAATCACGGTAAGTATTACACCAATCATCAATGTAAGTTCAGGTGCGGTTTGTACAGGAGGTTCTTGGACGATTACACCAACAGGTGCAGCAACGTATACCTATTCAAGTGGTTCAGCAGTGGTAACACCAACAGCTGCCACAACGGATTACACCGTGTCTGGTTCAAACATCGATGGTTGTCAAAGTTTAGCAGTAATTACGATTACAGTTAATCCAACCTTATTATTTAGCCCTAACAGTGGCTCTGTATGTATCGGAAGTACCTTTACGATGAGTCCAACAGGAGCTTTATCGTACACGTATTCAAGTGGATCAGCATTAGTAACGCCAACTACCACTACAACTTACACGATTATTGCAATTAACTCAGTAGGATGTTTAGGTGAAGATTATTGTACAGTAACCGTCAATGCTTTACCAACACTAACAGTAAACTCAGGCGCTATTTGTGCTGGACAAAACTTTACCATCGTTCCAACAGGAGCAAGCACATATACCTATTCATCAGGAAGCGATGTGGTGAATCCATTAGCAACCACTGATTACAGTGTAACAGGAACAGATGCTAATGGTTGTGTAACAGCGACAGATGCTATCAGCACAGTAACTGTAAACGCTTTACCAACGGTAACAGCAGCAACAGACTTTACATTAATTTGTGTAGGTGAAGTAGCAACTTTAAGTGCAAGTGGTGCAACAACGTATGTTTGGAACACCAGTGCAACAACAGCTTCAACCACAGTTACACCAACCACTACAACAACATACAGTGTTGATGGAACAGATGGAAATGGTTGTGTGAACACAGCAAACGTAACAGTAAATGTAAATGATTGCGTTGGTATTCAACAATTGAGTTCAACTCAATTAAATGTGAATGTATATCCAAATCCAACAACTGGATTAGTAACATTAGATTTAAATGCAACGACGCAAATAACGATTACCAATGCCTTAGGTCAAGTTGTATATACTGAAGCAGTAATGGCAGGAAAGCAAACAATCAATCTTAAAAACCAAAACAATGGTTTATATTTTATGAACTTAAAACAAAATGGTAAACAACAAACCATTAAAGTGATTAAGAACTAATTGTAATAAAATAATAAAACAATAAAAAAGCAGAAGTTAATCTTCTGCTTTTTTTATTGGAAACATTTCTAATTGTTAAAGTCAATTCTTAAATGTTAAATAATTTTGATTCATAAAGTAATGCATTAATTTTGATTTACATCGAACAAAAGGCTTATTTTATGTGCAAATTTATAATTCCGATCTTATTTTTTCCATTGTCCATATCTTGTTCAAATGGTGAAGGTCCAATCGGGGCAAGGTCGAGCTCATTGGCACACGCTTCATCATGTTTGATTGACGTATGGAGTTCTCGCAATAATCAAGGAAGTTTAGGTTTTGTAAGACAATCAGACGTAGGAGTGTTTTATGAGAATCGATTTTTTGTGAAAGAATTATCACAAAGTGGCTTTGCAGCAGTTGTTCCAATAAAAAAAGGAACATTCGGCTTGGCCTACTCTACTATTGGATATAAACTTTACCGAGAATCACATGTGACATTAGCTTATGGCATGCAGTTAAATGAAACTGTTTCTTTAGGAATTGGGATGGACTATTTAACTACTAGAATAAGCGACGTATATGGAAAAGCTCATGCACTAACAGGATCTTTTGGCATGACGGTTAAATTACTTTCAAACCTCACGATAGCAACACATATTTATAACCCATTTAGAGCATCAGTAACACAGTATAATCATGAAAAAATACCAACCATCTTCAAATTTGGAGTGCAATATATTTTCTCACAAAAAGTGTGTTTAGTTTCTGAAGCAGAGAAAACATCTAGACAAAAAACAAATATCAAACTTGGCATTGAGTATAATCCAGCATCCAATGTATATTTAAGAGTTGGTGGCTGCACATATCCCAGTCAAGCTTCCTTTGGAATCGGCGTACTATATAAAGGATTAAAAATAGACATCAGTTCTATGTTTCATTCCGTTTTGGGCGCGTCTCCGCAGATAGGATTGCATTATGCATTTGGTAAAAATTATTCGAAGCCAGCAAATCAAACAAGCATTAATTAAAAAACGAAATTTTATTAAAGTCAAATATTACATATTTGGATTATTAATTAGCCTAATAAGTGCTAAAAATTATGCTCAAGTAGATAGCGTTCGACAAAAAACCAATGATAATACAGATGAGCAGATAACCCAAAACATAGAGTTATTATCAGAACAGATGCAATCAGAAGATGGTGATATATCAAATCTCATAGAAATATATACCAATTATAAAAAACATCCGCTTAACCTCAACCACGCAAAAAAAGAGGAAATGATGGAGCTTCAGTTATTGTCAGAAATTCAAATTAATCATTTAATAAATCATAGAGAACAAAATGGGTATCTCATGACCATATACGAATTACAAAGTATTGAAGGCTTTGATGTTTCAACCATAAAGAAAATTCTACCATATGTTTACGTAAGTAATTATTTTAATTCCTCTTTTTTTAGTGTAAATGAAATGATGAAATATGGGAAGCACGAATACGTTATGAGGCTACAACGTATAATTGAAAACCAATCTGGATATATGAAACCTGATAGTTTAACTCAAGCCACAAAACCTAATTCTTATTATTTAGGCGATCCAAATCGCATTTTCGCACGGTATCATTTTCAATACAACAATGCCGTAAGTGTAGCATTTAGTGGCGAAAAAGATGCCGGAGAAGAATTTTTTAAAGGCACTCAAAAAAAAGGATTTGATTTTTACAGCGGTCATATTGGAATCAAAAATATTAAATTCGTAAAAACGCTTGTTATTGGTGATTATCAGGCTACATTCGGACAAGGTCTTACTCTTTGGCAAGGATTTGCATTTGGAAAATCTGCATCAGTTATGAGCATAAAACGATATGGTTCTGGTATTAAAGCCTATCAGTCTTTTGACGAAAATCGTTTTTTTAGAGGGATTGCAGGAACTATTAATTTTAAGAAAATAGAATTGACTGGTTTAGTTTCATATAAAAAACTAGATGCAAATGCAAGTCTAACCGATACATCTGCTAACGGAGGCATTGAAATCATCAGCGTAAGCAGTTTATCATTAGGTGGATTGCATAATACTAATAATTTAATACAAGATAAAGCAAGCATTTCTCAATTATTATTAGGTGGCAATGCCGCTTACAATAATAGGAACTTCCATCTTGGATGTACGTTTCAAAGTATGAACCTAAGTTCAAAAATTACTAAAACAAAAACGTTATACAACCCATTTGATTACCAAGGCAAACAAAATATTGTTGGTGGAATGGATTACAGTTACGTGTTTAAAAATGCTAATTTGTTTGGCGAATACGCTATAAGTTTGAATAAAGGACAAGCATTTTGTCAAGGATTAATTTTAGTCCTCGATCCAAAACTAACATTTACAGCACACTATCGTCGTTTTGAAAAAAACTTTCAAAACCTATATGGCAATGCTATTTCAGAAAACACACTCCCTCAAAATGAAAAAAGTATTTATGTAGGCGCAGAAGCCAAACTATTTAGATCACTTACACTATCTATTTTTTTAGATCAATATAAATTTGATTGGATTAAATCAACGGCTAGTTCGCCCTCTCATGGACGTGAAGTGTTAACTCAAGTCAACTTTATACCAACTAAAAAAATTGACATGTCTTTACGATTTAGAAATCGAAATCAATTCAAAAATAGCTCTGTGGAAAATAATTACACGTATTTAGTGCCTTATGAGCAATCTAATTTTCGTTACCATGTATCAATTCAATTAACTAATGATATAAAAATAAAATCAAGAATTGAATATACTTTTGTAAATAAAAAAAATGAACCAGATGAGGAAGGTGTTGCGTTTGCGCAAGATATAATATATAAGAAAGTTGGTAATCCCATTTCTATCACACTACGGTATGCTGTGTTTGACACGAAGAGCTACGACAGCCGAGTATATATTTATGAAAATGATGTACTTTATAGTTATTCGGTTCCTGCTTTATATTATAAAGGGCAACGAGCGTACCTATTGTTAAATTGGGATATTACAAGACACTTTGAAATTTGGATTCGTATAGCTCAATCTATTTTTGATAATCAACGAATATTGCAAGCAGGCAGTTTAAATCAAATTGACGGCAATACAAAAAGCGAAATCAAATTTCAACTAAGGCTAAAATTCTAAATAAAGGAATAAAAAAAACCAACAACGGTTAGTTGTTGGTTTTAATTATTATTTAAAAAAATTATTTTCCAGGAGTTTTCGGAGTTGGCTTCGGTGCTGGAGTTGGTTTAACAACATTGTTAGCCCCAGGAATAACAGCCGCTGGCATTGATTCTAATTTCTTTTTTACTAGTTGTAAAATATCTTCTGTTGGTTCGCTATAAATGACAACACCCGTACTTGTGTCTAAAACGTATTTATACCCATTTTCTTTAGCAACTAATTCGATGGCTTTACGTGCTTTTTCGTAAATAGGACGAGATAATTCTTGCTGTTTGTTTTGTAAATCTTGACGCGCTTGCGTAGTAAATTCATCCACACGATTTTTTAAATCTTGTAATTCTTTTTCTTTTGAAGCTTTAATGATTTCAGAATATGTGGTTCCTTCAGCCATATATTTTTCATATTTAGACTGCAATTCTGTTTGCATGCTTCCAACTTGAGTTTCTAACTCTTTTTGATGTTTAACAACTAAACCTTCCGCTGTTTTACTTTCTGGCATAATACTAATTAAAGAGTCAACACTAATGTGTGCTACTTTTTGAGCTTGTGCTACTGTGAAAGAGCTAATGCTTAAAACAACAATCGCTACTGATTTTACTATTCTTTTCATTTCTGTTTTTTTATTTTTTATTTATTAATACTTATTTTTTATTGTAACCCATAAACGTTAAAACGTCTTCACTCTTATCATATTTGCTATTGGAGTACAGAAGTGATACTTGACCAGCTTTATCAAAAATAAAAGCTAATCCACTTTTCTCAGCAACTTGTTTCACCGCATTAAATACTTTGTCTTGAATTGGCTTCACTAATTCCATACGTTTTTTAAATAATTCGCCATCCACCCCAAAACGAGATTTCTGTAATTCTTTTGCTTCTTTTTCTTTATTAATAATTTCGTTCTCGCGTTTCTTCTTCATATCATAGGTTAATAAGACTGATTCAGCTTTATAGATTTTATATAACTTATCAATTTCACTATATTTTAATTCAATTTCTTTTTGCCAATCAATCGAAGTTTTATCAATTTCAGCTTGTGCTGCTTTGTATTCAGGAATGCGAGATAAAATGTAATCCGTATCAACAAATCCTGTTTTTTGTGCAACAGCAGTCATTGAAATAAAAATAATTGTTAAGACAGTGAATAATACATTTTTCATTTTTTTCATTTTAAATTATTAAATCAAACGGAGTGACAAGTTACATATATTTTTTAAAATTTAATCCCATTACAATTCGCCTAATTGAGCACCCAAGGTAAAATGGAATTGACCTTTCCCATTTCCTGAATTTGGATTACCTGGAATATTATCAAAGCCCCAACCGTAATCTAATCCTAACAATCCAAACATGGGTAAAAATACTCTTAATCCAAAACCTGCACTTCGTTTCACTGCAAATGGATTAAAATCTTTATACTTTGCCCATGTATTTCCAGCTTCTGCAAAACCTAATACAAATATAGTTGCTTGTGGATTTAATGAAATCGGATATCTTAATTCCATAGTATAACGCGCGCAAATGGGATCACCTTGAGAACTTGATATGGAATTATCTGTATAACCTCTTAATCCAATAATTTCACGAGCCACAAAATTTTGAAAACCACTTAAACCACTTCCACCCATATAATAACGTTCAAAAGGAGAGACTCCAACTTTCTTATTATACATCCCTAAAATTCCATAACCAATTTTAGTTCTTAAAACTAAATTACGAGCTTCCTTCCCTTCTCCTGCCTTTTGGTTTGTTAATTGTGTATACCATTCGGCTGTAAATTTAAATTTTTGGTATTCAATAAATTTATATTTTTCGGACATTGATGCCGTAGTATAATTAACGCCATTAAATAAAGAATAAGGAGGAGTAAATTGTCCTAATAATGAGAAGTTAGATCCATTTTTTGGAAATATAGGAGCGTCAATACTATTACGTGTAATATTAATTTTACAATTAAAATCGTTAGCATAACCATTAGCTAAAATAAAATAAGGATAATTAAGTAATTCATAATATTGATAACTTGCCTCTGTATATAATGAAAAAAAGTCATCTGGTTTTTTTAGTCGCTTTCCAAATCCAACAGATGCACCAGAAATAAACATGGTGCTTCTCAGTGGATTAATGATTTTATTTCCTTCTGCGTCAGTAGAATATTTTTTTTCTCCAGTTTGATTAAATCGAGAATGGAACGCTGAAACACTTAATGAATTTGGTTTTTTTCCTCCAAGCCAAGGTTCAGTAAACGATAGGTTGTATGATTGATAAAAAACACCATTAGTTTGTGCACGTATACTAAATTTTTGTCCGTCTCCAGTTGGAAGTGGACTCCAAGATGATGGTTTAAAAATATTACGCATTGAGAAATTATTAAACGATAAACCCAATGTTCCTACAACACGGCCACCGCCCCAACCACCAGAAAGTTCAACTTGATCGGATGGTTTTTCTTCAACTCTGTATTCAATATCTACAGTGCCATCGGCCGCATTAGGCGTAGGCGTAACTCCTAGTTTTTCAGGATCAAAATAGCCAAGCTGACTTAATTCCCGCTGTGTTCTAATAATATCGGAACGTCGAAATAATTGTCCTGGCCTTGTTCTGATTTCACGGTAAATAACATGGTCATTCGTTTTCGAATTTCCCATTACGGTTACTTTATTTATGGTAGCTTGTTTACCTTCATACATGTGTATGTCTAAATCAATCGTATCGTTATGAATATTTACTTCTTGCGGAGTGATATTAAAAAACAAATAGCCGTCATCCATATACAACGATGAAATATCATATCCTGTCGGATTCATATACAGTTTTTGATCTAGGTGCGTTTGATCAAATACTTCACCTTGTTTTATATTTAAAATGGTATCTAATTGACCGCTTCTGTATTTTGCATTTCCAAGCCAATTTATTTTACCGAAATAATACCTATGTCCTTCATCAATTGTAATATCAATATTAACTCTGTTTTTTGCTATAAAATATACAGTGTCTTTTACGATGCGAGCATCTCTGTATCCTTTGCTATTGTATTTGGCAATAATCGATGGCAAATCTTTTTCTAAATTTTCTTCCAAATATTTTCCTGAATTAAATGGATTATACGCGCGAAATGGCTTACTATCCTTCATTTTGTGACGAAGTTTCCACGTTTTTATTACGGTATTACCTTCAATGTTTAAATTTTTAATGCGAACCTTTTTTCCTTTAACAACATTAATCGCAACAATTACATGAGGTGTTTTAGTTAATTTATCAGGTTGAGAAACAATGTCAACTGTGGTGTTATAAAAACCTTTATTGATATAATGATCTTTAACCGTATTTTTAATGAAGCCCAAGGTATAGTCAGTAACCACTTTGCCGGTAACAAATCTTATTTTTGTACGAATCTCATCAGCATCATTTTTTTTAACCACGTGATTAAATGAAAATTTAGTAAGCTTCGGCTTATCAATTACCTCAATTTTTAAAAACGCTTTATCTCCAATTGTCTTTTCTAAATAAATTTTCACATCCTCAAAAAGTCCTTGCTTCCAAAGATTTTTAATGGCTTCTCCTATTTTATCACCAGGTATTTGAATCTTATCATCTATGGTTAATCCTGAAAGTAATCTAACCACATTCTTGTCTGTAAACTGCGAACATTCTATTTGAATACCTGCAATGGTATAATCTGTAGGCTTTTCCCAATTGATAGAATCCATTGCATAAGTTGCATTACCTGAAATCTGAGAAAAACCAATAAGGGATGTCAGAAAAAAAGAAATAAGATATACGGTTTTAGTAATTGTCATGAATACGTTATAATAATTGTTCACTAGTTTTACCAAATCGTCTTTCTCTGTTTTGATAGTTTAATATGGCTGTAAATAAATCTATTTTTCTAAAATCTGGCCACAGTATTTCTGTAAAATAAAATTCAGAATAAGCCAACTGCCATAATAAGAAATTACTAATTCTATGTTCGCCACTTGTTCGTATCATTAATTCGGGCTCAGGGATAGAATGAGTACAAAGGTGCTTTTCAAGTTCTAGCTCAGAAATATCCTCTACACTTAATTCATTATTTTTAACTTTAGTTGCTATTTGTTTCACTGCATGGATGATTTCCCATTTTGCTGAATAACTTAAGGCTAATACAAGTGTTAATCCAGTATTATTTTCAGTCAACTTAATGGATTCGTTTAACTCTTCTAAACAAGATTTTGGTAAACTATCTAGATTTCCGATAGCCATTAATCGCACATTTTTCTTATGCAATTCAGCAGTTTCCATACTTATTGTTGAAACAAGTAATTCCATTAAAGCATCTACTTCTTCTTTTGGACGATTCCAATTTTCAGTACTGAATGCATACAATGTAAGGTATTTAACACCAACTTCGCCTGCACCTTCTACTACACTTCTTACGGAATTGACACCTTCATAATGGCCGTAAATACGATTTTCACCTTGCTGTTTGGCCCAACGCCCATTCCCATCCATAATGATAGCAATGTGTTTTGGCACAGCAGATAAATTTATTTGTTCTTTTTGATTCATTATTTAATGAACGACGAATTTACGATTTTAGTCTTAACACGGCAAGAATTAAGCGATTTTAGTCTTAAAATGTGTTAAAGTTTTACTTTGTTAATTACCAAAAAAATTGGTTAACTATCTTAACTTCTTTCTTTCTTCGTAGGATTACTAATTAATGGGTTAGATGATATTTCAGTATAGAGTTGTCTGTTTTTAAAAATATCAATCGCCGCGTAAATTGATTCTCGGAAAGAGGAGGCATCAGCTAGATTCTTTCCTGCAATTTCATAAGCAGTTCCGTGATCAGGAGATGTTCTAATATAGTTTAAGCCCGCTGTAAAATTAACGCCATTATTAAATGCTAATGTTTTAAAAGGAATTAATCCTTGATCGTGATACATCGCTAATACACCATCAAATTGTGATTGTGTATTATTTCCAAAGAAACCGTCAGCAGAATAAGGTCCTTGTACAAACATCGTTTCTTGAGCTTTTCTTACAGCAGGCGAAATAGCAATCTCTTCTTCATTACCCATTTTTCCGTTTTCACCTGCATGCGGATTAAGTCCTAACACGGCAATTTTTGGTTTTCTAATTCCAAAATCTTTTATCAGTGAATTATTTAATTGCTCGATTTTTAAAAATACGTTTTGTTCTGTGATTGATTGAGCAACATCTTTAATGGCGACGTGACCAGAAACAACAGCCACTCTTAATTTATCAGCACACAATAACATCAGAGGTTTGCCACCAAGTTTTTCACCTAAATACTCAGTGTGGCCTGGATAGTTGAATCCTGCTTCTTGCATAGCATGTTTATTAATTGGAGCCGTTACAAGTACGTCGATTTTTTTTTCAATTAATGCGCTTGTTGCGTGCTCTAATGCCAGCTTTGCGTATTTACCACCTTCAACAGATGCTTTACCTAATTCTATTAAAACTTCTTCTTCGTAGCAAATAAATACATTTGGTTTCTTTGTATGAAGTTCTTTAAAATCACGTAGAGAATTAAAATTAAATTCTTCCAAACTTAAAGCTTTTCGAAAGTAGGAAACCGTTTTTTGTGAACTAAATAAAACAGGAATACATATTTCCGAAATTTCCGGCTCTATTAAAGTTTTTAATATGATTTCGAGCCCAATTCCATTAATGTCTCCTTGAGAAATTCCTACAATTACTTTATTATCAATCATGATTTTTCTATTAAATTAATTATTTATCCATCCAACTAAAGAAGCAATTTCTTCAGCTTTAATAAACTCCCATTTTAAATGTTGCAAATTATATACAGAAAGTCCACTTTGAAAATGCTCTCCTGCCACGACAATGTCTTTAACAGCTGCAAAGTAATGCGTTGTTGTAGCAACATTACTCAATTCAAAATTTAAAAGACCAACTTCTTTTCGATTATGCAAAACCCTTCTTCCTTTTGAATCAGATGTAATGGAGGCCGAGTATCCATTGCTCAAATTTTTCATTTCGAGTTGATCCATACTTTCTTTCAACACATTGATTTTATATATTTTATCTTTAAAGTAAAATTCAAGTTGTCCTGATTCAGAAGAGTTTATGAAACTAAAATTACAATCCCTTGATGCTAGCGAACTAAATATACCAATATCAAAGATTTGTTTTGTTTTAAGATTACATTTTTGAATAACTCCTTCTAGATTTGAAATTTTTACATTTGGGAAGATGAAATTATCTTGATCAATCCAATAAATCGGGATGTCGTTTTGTTTATTGAGTAAATTAGAACATCCGTGCCCTGCATCTTTTAAAATCAAAACTTTTTGTTTCCCTCTCGGATAATAAAATAATTTATATGGCGTCTCCGAAATATCAAATTCAACATCTTGCTTTATAATTGGATTAAAGGTTAGCGACTTTACTTCTGAATAAACGTTAGTTGAAATATCAAATACAGAATAAAATTTACCTTTAAATATATCATTCGTAAAAAAAATAATACTATCGTTTGAGCATTTCACAAACCTTGCATTGTCATCATGCACCACTTTTTTTTCATGCAAATCAATCACGTTACCAGAAGCAGAAATTAAGTATCTATTTTTATAAATACTATTTTTTCCTTTATCTAAGCGGATATAATCTTTATTATTCAATCGGCCTTTAACCGATACTATTTTTTCTCGACCTATGTAAGCGTAATTAACAAAGTTGTATTTATAAACATGCTGTGTTAAATCTAACTTAGATTCTTCGTCATAATGTATCACGATTAAACTTTCAGATTGAGGCTGAGCTAAAATAGAGCGACATAACAACATAAATATGACAACAAAACACTTCAATCCTTATAAATTTGAGAAAAAGTCAAATAATAATCTTACACCATAA
>CANLAV010000070.1 GCA_947487905.1 Bacteroidota bacterium
CTCTTAAATTCTTCTTACCTGTAATCGGAAACCAAGCTCCTGCTTTTACTGTAGCATCATTGGCAACAACAATACATTGTTTTCCACTCACATATCCAATAACAATAACAACACCACCACCAGGGCAACCACCATGTTCAGCATACATCTCATAACCAGCAAAAGCACCCATTTCAAAACGAGGCGTATCTTTATCTAATAAAAAATCAATTCGCTCACGAGCCGACATTTTTCCTTGTTCGTGCAATTTTTCAATTCGCTTCTTTCCTCCACCCTCATAAATTTTTTGCAAGCGTTGTTCCATCTGCGAAATGAGTAAACGCATTTTATCATCGTTTTTATTAAATTCTAAATCCATAACAGTTATAAATATTTAGGCAAATATAATAAATGCTTACTGCAATACTGAAAGAATAATGATACGCGTCAAACTAATCCAAGTAAAATAAATCAAGTGAAAAAACTAGTCTAAAACACTAAACTAATAACCTAAAAATAACATTTATCGATATTTTTAACATATTTATATACTAAAAATATCAATTAAACGATTAACTTTCAAGTCTTAAAAAACACCACAATCAAAATGAGCATACACGTTATAGAAAATAAAATTAATGAGAAAATCAAATTAACGATTGAAGAGTCGACCTCAAAAAAATTTAATATTTATGATGGTAATCTAGTTGAAAAAGAATGGGTCATTACTGAATTAAAAAAAACAAATTATTACTATAAGTTTACCTTATCAAGCTTAATAGTTAGTGTGCTTCTGTTTTTGATTTTCTTAATTTTAAAATCATTGGGTATTATTTTTTCATCAAATAACGATTTGAGTAAGTTAATTCTTTTATTTAGTATACTTTGCGTATCAAGTATTGTTCATCACTATCGATTTAAAAAGGAAAAACTAAACCAAGTTATTTACCTGCTCAATCTCAAAAATGAATTAGAAGAATTAGAATCTAATCATTCCTAAAATAAAATCATAACTAAAACATCATACTAGAACTAATTCATGGAAAAAACAATTAAAATAATGTATATCATTGCAATCATTTTTTGGATGGTAGGCGCTTATTTATGTTACGAAAAGCAAGAATACAAAGTCGGTGCTATCATGTCTGCTCTCATCATTGTATTTAGCTTTGCAACTGTATACGATACAAAAAAAGAAAATTAGTATTTTTTCTTAAAACTGATGCTATTTCCGACTAAATCTAAAACACGCTTGAATACATCAAAATAAAGCATTATAATTAAACTAATACTCATCAACCATATAATGCCGATATTAAACCAATAGGTTGGAATGAGTTTACCCAAAAATAATTTATTTGGTGCGCAAAAATGGGCTGAACCCATATTTGATTCGGTTGGATCTAAAAAAACAGGATCAGCTCGCTGAATTAATTTTCCATCCACTTCAATACATTTTAATTGACTTAAATCATTTTTATTTTCTACAAAGTTTTTTAAGCTTTCATTTTCATAATCATCCGCCAATTTTATAAAAGCATCTTGGCCAATTTTACTAATAATACTCTGAGTTAACGCATCTTTTCCTGCTCTTGCTTTATTGCCATAATTAATATAGTGTTCCTTTATTTTTTCATATAGAAATACGTTTAATGAATTACGAACATCCTCGTTAAAGTCGGTAGTATTTAATTTATTGATATCCGTAAACACATATTTATTTTTTAAAAAGGCCTGTTCTTTTAGTATAGCCGTTTTAATTAATAATAAGTCTTGAGCAGAAGCATCTTTTTTCAAAAATTCTTTTTGTTCATTTAAGACTTTTGTCATTTTATTTTCAATGGCATTTACCCAATAATTATTTTTATAATCAGCTATGCTAATCGCTTTATCAAACTTATAATATTGTTTTTCGTAACGATTATTTTTAAATTGATTAACAGCTAATGCTTCGAAAGCCCATCGACTAGTCATCATTTCACCTACAACAGGAACACCACCTTGTTTTGCTAAATCAGGATTTAACTTATCAAATTTAACAACAACGCCAGCTAATAACAATTGAGGTATAATTAAAAATGGAATGGAGATATAAATGGTAACAGCACTATTAAAAGCACTTGAAATATTTAATCCCAACATGTTTGCAAAACATGATGCTGAAAATAATACCAACCAATAATCGGTATACATACCTTTGATACCTAAAATTGAATTAGCAATTAATACGAAAGTTAAAGTTTGTATAGCAGATAAAACAAACATGATCACAATTTTACTCCATATATAACTACCTTTACTTAAATTTAAAAAAGTCTCTCGTTTTCTAATTTTACGATCTCTAATTATTTCTTCAGCAGAAACAGTTAATCCTATAAATAATGCAACAACCACCGCCATAAAAATATAAGCAGGAATATTTTCATTATCTCTATAAATATATCCTTTTAAATTTTCAGCATCAGCACTAAAGAATCGAACAAGATAGGCTAGAATTAAAGCTAAAAGCGGTGCTTCTAAAAAATTAATCAGTAAATATTGTGTATTAGTAAATTTACTAATCACATCGCGGGTTAAAAAAACATTAAACTGTTTTATGGTATTTGGAATTTTAAAAATAGCATCTGGAATTTTATCTTGATGCTTAATTTTTGAAATAGTTGATTCTATATTTTCAACATAATTTTTATTCCACTCTTCTGGGCTGTTTTTTCTAGTTCGTGTTAAATTGCCGTATTCATCTAACACTTTACTTTCAATAATATTAAAAATAAGTTCAGGATTAACATTACCACAATGCCAACATTCACTTTCATCTGAGTTTACATGTTCTACTAACTTTTTAAAGTATGAAACAGCATCAATTGGATTCCCGTAATAAATGGGATATCCACCAACATCCAAAATTTTAAGCTTATCAAACATTTTAAAAATATCCGAAGATGGTTGATGAATGACCACAAAAATTAACTTTCCTTTTAAAGATAATTCTTTCAAAAGATCCATAATATTTTCTGAATCTCTTGAGGATAAACCAGAGGTTGGTTCATCAAGGTATAAAACGGAAGGTTCTCTGATTAGCTCTAATCCTATATTCAAGCGTTTTCTTTGACCACCAGAAATTGTTTTTTCTAAAGGCGACCCAACTTTTAAGTCTTTAATTTCTGATAAACCTAAATTAGACAACAAGACCAAACAATTTTGGGTTATAGCGTCGTCGCTTAAATTTCCAAAACAAAGTTTTGCATTATAAAATAAATTTTGAAAAACAGTTAATTCTTCAATGAGTAAATCATCTTGACTAACATGGCCGATTACACCAATAATGGCTTTTGGATTTTTATGAATATTAATACCATTAATTAACACTTCACCATTACAAGGAGCTTCTGTGCCATTTAAAACATTGAGTAAAGTTGACTTCCCTGCGCCAGAACCACCCATAATTCCTATTAACTTCCCACTTTCTTCAGCAATATTAATATTTCTTAATCCTAATTTACCTCCTTTAAATTTGTAATCAATATTTTTTGCTTCAAAAGAAATGCGTGCTTTTGTTTTGTCTTCTAAAAACCGACCAATAATATCACTGTAATAAATTGGATTAATTTTACTATTTCTTAAAGAGGAACCTGGAGTTAAAATATGTATTCTTCCTTTAGATATACCCTGTCCGTTTAGCTGTAATTCAATGTTGCCGTAAATACGCAATGCATACATATTTACACTGCTAATTTTTAAAACACGAATATCATTCATTAAAGGCGCGCAATAAATGTGTTTGCATTCATTATCATAGCCACTATCTTTATTATTGATTACTAGGATGTGAGCGTCATTAGGAATGTACTCAACTTTATCTTCAATAAACTCTTTTAATTGATTGTATTCTTGATGTGAAATATTAAATGTTTCAGCAACAGTAATCACAAATTCGTTTTCTTGTTCTGAAATTTCATCTGAAGAATTAATAAATTCTAGTAATCGAATTAATACAATGATTTTTTGAACCTGTTCTAATTCCTTATTAATTTGTGTACATATACGTAATACTTTAACAGAATTTAATGAAGTCCGTTTTGCTGTGCCATCCTTTTTCTTGGTACTAGCATGCTGTATTTCTAAAAAATGATCGAATATCTCTAAATATTTTTCAACCTGTTCTTTATTTAATTGCTGATTTAAAAAGGATTCAACTATTAAACGGCCTGTATTACTTATTCCATCAATCTTGGCAATAATGGAAAACATCTGCATCAAGGCTCTCAGTATTCGCTCACTCATATTTAAATTTAAATTACTTTAATAGCTTAGGAAAGAAAGATACTAAATATTAATTATTTAACAAAAATAGCGTTATATATTTTATTAAAAACATTAAATTTACATGACCTCATGAACTCTACATCCAAACAATTAAGTCCAGCCGAACTTGCAGCACAATGCATCAATCAAACTAATAAATCCGTTTTTTTGACAGGAAAAGCTGGAACAGGAAAAACAACGTTTTTAAGGTCTGTTATTGAACACACTCATAAAAACGCCATCATAGTTGCGCCTACGGGAATAGCTGCAATTAACGCAGGAGGCGTTACCATTCATTCTCAATTTCAATTGCCTTTTGGCATGTTTGTTCCAGATAATAATGCCCAATCAAACAATGCATTTGTAAAAATAAATACGCCCATTTCTGTTGTAAAAAGCATGCAAATGGGTGAACGTAAGAGAAAATTATTACGCGAGGTTGAGCTTATTATCATCGACGAAGTAAGTATGTTGAGAGCAGATTTATTAGATGGCATTGATTTGGTTTTAAAATACATTAAACGAGAAAACAGTAAAGCTTTTGGAGGTGCACAAGTCTTGTTTATTGGCGATTTAATGCAATTACCACCCGTTGTAAAGGATGACGAATGGCATATTCTAAAGCAATACTATAACAGTGTTTATTTTTTTGATGCACTAGTCTTAAAAAACAATAAACCCATTTACATTGAATTAGACAAAATTTATCGGCAATCAGATTCAAGATTTATTAATTTATTAAACAATCTTAGAAACAATAAAATCACTCAAGCAGATAACGAATTATTAAACTCATTTTATAAGCCAAATTTTAATCCATCGACTGCCCTAAACACGATTACGCTCACAACACATAACCATAAAGCAGATGCGTTGAATAAAGATGCATTAAATGCCTTAACAGGAAAATCTTTTTTTTATAAAGCAAGTATAGAAGGTGAATTCAAAGAACACACGTATCCGCTTGAAGAAACGTTGGAACTAAAAGTTGGTAGTCAAATCATGTTTATCAAAAATGACAGTTCGGGTAAGCAACTGTTTTTTAATGGAAAAATAGGCGTAGTTAAATCGCTAACAGAAGCTGATATTGAGGTTGAATTTGACGATCATTCAATGCCGTTTTTGGTAGAAAAACACCAATGGGAAAATAAAAAATATGAATTAAATGAAATTACAAACGATATTGAAGAACAGGTAATCGGAACATTTATTCATTACCCTATTAAATTAGCTTGGGCCATAACCGTTCATAAAAGCCAAGGATTAACCTTTGAAAAAGCGATACTAGACGTTAATAAAGCCTTTGCTGCGGGACAAGTTTATGTTGCCTTATCGCGATTAAAATCATTAGATGGTTTAATTTTAACAGCGCCCATTCAATTTAATTCAATTAAACAAGATGATATACTCGTTCATTATTCTGAAAATAAACCAGAAAATGAGGAAATAAAACATACTATTGACATTGAAAAAAAATATTACCTGCAATCAGAGCTCGATAAAACTTATCAGTTTTCAGAATTAGATTATCATTTAAAAACTCATCTCGATTCTTATGATAAATCTGAAGAACGATCTAACAAACAAAAACAAAAAGATTGGGCAAAAAAAATATATCATGCATTTGAAGAACTGAAATTAAATGCTGATAAATTCAGAAATCAAATACACCAAATTTTCCAAAACCAAACTCATACACTCGTTGAAACCATTGCTAATAGAAACCAATCAGCGAATCATTATTTTTCACCATTACTAAAAAATATGTCAAAAGAAATTTTGACGCTTATTGAAACACTAAAAAACGAGAAACAAATAAAAACATACTTAACTGAACTGTTAGAACTAGAAAATGCTTTTTACAAACAATCTTTACAAATTGAAAAGATATCTCTTATTTTAAACAACATTGTTTCAAATACTAATTTCAGTAAACAGCAATTAAAATTAAATTTAAACCAAGCTGAACGATTAAAATTAATTAGTGATAGCATTGTGATTACAAAACAATCGGACGGTGGCATTGAATCAAAAAACAGTTTGAAATCAAAAAAAATAAAGGCAGAAAAAAAACCAAAAAAAGAAAAAATAGATACGAAACAAGAGAGTTTTTTACTTTACAAAAACGGTCACACCTTATTTGAAATTGCTAAAGCAAGAAACCTAACAGAAGGAACAATTGCTAATCATTTAGGCCATTATGTTAGCTTAGGGATGATTGCCGTTAGTCAATTTGTAACTAAAGAAAAAGTAGCCAAAATCATTGAAGTTTCAAAGAAACATGATACCGTTAATTCAAGCGCACTGAAATTAGAATTAGGTGAAAATTATTCTTACTTAGAAATTAAGTTTGCAATAGCTAGTATAAAAAACCTCAGTTAAATAAATTAACGTCCTTGATGTAAGGCAGCAGAATTTTCAACAATCAAAACCATATCAGAGCCGTTAATGATTTTTTTTAACCCAGCTACAAATGTTATTTGCTCGTCTTTCGTTAATTCATTTAATAAATAGCATTGATCGTTTTCTCCTTCTCTGCCCCACTTCACAATGAAATTAGCTGGATGCTTTGAATGGCCGGCAATGTAATTTGTAATATTTTCATTTAACTTTGAATCAGTACCAGCACCTTTGCTAATGAAAGATATAATAACACGATATTTGACAACATTTTCAGAAACACTTACATCGTTAGATACAACCGTTTTCTTTTTTGTTTTACAGGATAAAAAGACAAATGTTAAAGCAATAACAGGTATTAAAAAAAATAGTTTTTTCATGGTTTCAATTATTAAAATAATATATAAAAATAAAATTAATTATTAAACTTTCGTTTTAAATCTCTATCAATGTCTTTTGCCTTCATATCATCGCGCTTATCAAACATTTTTTTTCCTTTCGCAACGGCAATTTCTAATTTGGCATAACCATTATCAGATGTAAATAATAAAGTAGGAATTAATGTTAATCCCTTATCAACTAATTTTTTTTGCAATTTAGTCAACTCTTGCTTATTCAATAATAATTTTCGTTCACGAGTAGGTTCGTGATTATATAAATTACCTTCAGTGTAAATACTGATGTTTAAATTTCTTACAAATACTTCGCCATTTCTAAAATAACAAAAGCTATCCACCAAAGAAGCCTTTCCTTCTCGAATGGCTTTAATTTCAGTTCCAAGCAAAACAATGCCAGCAGTAAATGTTTCAATTAAACTGTAATCAAAACTCGCACGACGATTTTTAATTGAAATTTTTTGCTGTATATTAGGCTCCACTTTACAAAGATATAAAAATACTTAGTATTATGTTGCAACTCATTAAAGCCAATCATTCCGACATAAACCGCATTGCTGAATTAGCAAAATTAATTTGGAATCAGCATTATATCTCAATTATTGGACAAGATCAAGTGGATTATATGCTTGATAAAATATATAACTACAAAAGTTTATTAAACCAACTCAACGAATTAAATCACCTCTTTTTTTTAATCACACAAAGTGGAAAAGAAATTGGTTTTGTAAGCATCAATTCTAGTAATGAAGAAGATTTTTTTATTCATAAATTTTATGTCGATCAACATTACGCCAATACAGGAATTGGAACTCAAATTTTATCGCAATTAGAATCTATATTTTCACCAAAAACATTAAGCTTAACAGTGAATCGTCAAAACTTCAAATCCATTAATTTTTATTTTAAAAACAATTTTAAAATAAAATCAGTAGAAGACTTTGATATAGGAAATGGTTTTGTCATGAATGATTTTGTGATGTTTAAAACATTATCATAATGTTATGTTTGTTAACAATTTACTTTGTTAATTAAGCAGTAAAAAACTGTTATTTTTAGACTATTATTATTATATTTAAGGTTTTAAATTCATCATGGAATACAATACACAACTACCACATTTGCAAATACCAGAGTACGGTAGAAACATCCAAGTAATGATTGAACATTGCATAACCATCGAAGACAGAGATGAGCGTAACAAATGTGCAAAAGCAATCATTCAAATTATGGGGCAGCTAAATCCACATCTTCGTGATATTGCTGACTATACTCATAAACTTTGGGATCATTTGTTTTTAATTTCTAAATTTAAATTAGATGTTGATTCGCCTTATCCTCGTCCTACTCCTGAAACATTTACAACCAAACCAAAAAATGTTCCTTACCCAGCAACAAAAATCCGTTATAAACATTACGGAAAAACGATAGAAAGAATTATTGATGTTGCAAAAACGTACGATGAAGGGCCAGAAAAAAAAGAATTAACGCGATTAATTGCCAATCACTTAAAAAAATCATACGTCAATTGGAATAAAGATTCGGTTACTGATGATGTTATATTTAAGCAATTTAAAGAAATGACAAATAATGAATTGGTAATTGATGAAGCCATGGCTTTAACACACGCTAATGAATTAAAAAATAAAAATCATAATAACCAAACACCTATTTCTGTTAGCCCAGGTGGCGGTAAAAACAAAAATAGATTTAATAAAAATAAAAGTAAGTTTAATAAAAACCGAACAAACAACAATAACCGACCAGCAAATTAATCTATGGCAATTTTTGAAGTTACAGGAGGCAAACAATTAAAAGGAGATATTATACCTCAAGGGGCAAAAAACGAAGCCTTACAAATAATATGCGCCGTATTACTAACTTCCGAAAAAGTAATAATTAGTAATATTCCCGATATCGTTGATATAAATAAGCTTATTGATTTACTAAAAGATTTAGGAGTTAAAGTAGAAAAAACTGGTCACGAAACTTATTCATTTCAAGCAGATGATGTTAAAGTAGATTATTTAGTATCAGAAGATTTTAGAAAAAAAGGATCTGGTTTAAGAGGGTCAACAATGATTATAGGTCCAATGCTGGCTCGCTTTGGAAGGGCCTATATGCCTAAACCAGGTGGAGACAAAATTGGTAGACGAAGAATGGACACTCATTTTATTGGGTTTGAAAATTTAGGTGCAAAATTTGAATACAATCATGAAACCGAAAATTTTAAAGTTACCGCTGAGAAATTAAAAGGTACTTACATGCTACTTGATGAAGCGTCAGTTACAGGAACGGCAAATATTGTAATGGCGGCTGTTTTAGCAGAAGGAACAACTACTATTTACAATGCAGCTTGTGAGCCATATTTACAACAACTTTGTAAAATGCTGAATCAAATGGGTGCTAAAATCAGTGGAGTTGGTTCAAATTTACTTACAATAACTGGCGTAACGTCTCTTAGTGGAACATCGCATCGTATTTTGCCAGATATGATTGAAATTGGTTCTTTCATTGGTTTAGCAGCCATGACAAAATCTGAAATTACAATTAAAGATGTGTCTTATGACAATTTAGGTTGTATACCAAAAGTTTTTTCTCGGTTAGGTATTCAAATGGAGCGCAGAGGGGATGACATTTTTATTCCTTCTCAAGATCATTATGAAATTGAAAGCTTTATCGATGGATCAATGCTTACGGTAGCTGATGCCATATGGCCTGGCTTTACGCCTGACTTATTAAGTATAATCCTAGTAACCGCTACACAAGCTCGTGGCAATATTTTAGTTCACCAAAAAATGTTTGAAAGTCGTTTGTTTTTTGTAGATAAATTAATCGACATGGGAGCACAAATAATCTTATGTGATCCCCATAGAGCAACGGTTATGGGTTTAGATAGAAAAGTTCAATTGAGAGCTATTCAAATGGCATCTCCAGATATTAGAGCCGGTGTTGCTCTATTAATTGCCGCTATGAGCGCAAAAGGAAAAAGCACCATTTACAATATCAATCAGATTGATAGAGGTTATCAAAATATTGATGGACGTCTAAATGCCATTGGTGCAGAAATAATCAGAAAAAACAACTAAATGAAATTATTTAAACTTACCATTACAGCACTTGCATGTTGCTTTTTTTTATCTTGTAAAAATAAACAAGAAATTACCAGTAAAAACGAACCACCGCAAATCAAGGTAGATGTGGTAGAAGGATTGAACTTAGGAAATAAAGCACCTGATTTTATTCAAAACGGAATAAATGGTGAAGCTTTAAAATTATCAAGTCTAAAAGGAAAGTTAGTTTTAATCGATTTTTGGGCAAGTTGGTGCGGGCCTTGTCGAAGAGAAAATCCTGCTGTAGTAGCAGCTTATAACAAATATCATTTGTCGAATTTTAAAAACGGGAAAACATTCGATATTTTTAGTGTTTCATTAGATCAAAATAAAGACGCTTGGATTAAAGCAATAGAAACGGATGGTTTGATATGGAAAAATCACGTTTGTGATTTCTTAGGCTGGAACAATGAAGTTGCTCAAAAATATGGAGTAAATGGAATTCCAACAAATTTTTTAATTAATGGAGACGGTATTATTATCGGAAAAAGCCTGAGAGGCGAAGACCTTCAAAAAGCATTAGATGCTTATTTAAAATAGGTAAATCGAATTTCTACTTAACTAATTAAAAAATCATTTATTTTTGATTTTCGCGAATAAGATTCATCAACGTGTCAAATTATCTAATAATTATGACAAAGTATTCGTATGAAACGACTTTAGAGAAGATGAAAGGTATGAAAAACTGACAATTTTTCGTGTTTTAATAAATGGCAAACTAATTGATAAAACAAGACTATAATTTATATATCATGGAAAATAACGAAACTCTAAATAACGCTGAAGAAAGTACATTAGAAAATAATATAAATACTTCGGATGCAGAAACTGAAACTAGCACAGAAAATGCAACGGAACAACCAATTGATTATGAAGTGAAAATAGCTGAATTAAATGATCGCTATTTAAGGTTATATTCAGAATTTGATAATTTTCGTAAGAGAACCATCAAAGAAAAATCAGATATCATTCGTTCTGCAGGTGAAGATGTTTTTAAAGCTATTATTCCAACGATTGATGACTTTGAAAGAGCCATTAAAGCCAATGAAACGGTTGAAGACGCAACTCCAATCAAAGAAGGAATGGTTTTAATTTATAATAAGTTAATCGCTTCATGCACAGGTAAAGGCTTAGAAGCCATGCACAGTATTGGCAATCCTTTTAACTCTGATGTGATGGAAGCGATTACACACATACCTTCACCAAGTGAAGACATGAAAGGAAAAGTTGTTGATGATGTTGAAAAAGGTTATAAACTTGGTGAAAAAGTCATTCGATTTGCTAAAGTTATTGTTGGTAATTAAACTATTATTAAATACCAAAAGCTAAGTAGCATTACTAATAAACAATTAGAAAGATTATACTAAAATGAGCAAAAGAGATTTTTACGAAATACTAGGTTTGAGCAAAAGTGCTAGTGATGATGAAATAAAAAAAGCATACCGTAAGTTAGCCATTAAATATCATCCAGATAAAAATCCAGATGATAAAGCTGCGGAAGAAAAATTTAAAGAAGCGGCAGAAGCGTATGAAGTTTTGAGCAATGCTGAAAAAAGACAGCGCTATAACCAATATGGACATGCTGGCGTTGGCGGAGCTTCTGGCGGCGGCGGCGGTCAATATGGTGGCGGCATGAATATGGATGATATCTTCAGTAATTTCGGAGATATTTTCGGTGGAGGTGGATTTGGTGGACAACGTGGTGGTGGCGGTAGAAGAGTTGCACGCGGTTCTAACCTTAGAATTAAAGTGAAGTTAAATTTAAGTGAAGTAGCAAAAGGCGTAGAGAAAAAATTAAAAGTCAACAAATTTGTAAGTTGTCATACATGTAAAGGTTCTGGAGGTAAAAACGGTCAATTTGAAACCTGTA
>CANLAV010000071.1 GCA_947487905.1 Bacteroidota bacterium
TCTACAATTAGGAAGTCTATTGTTGTTGATTGAAATTTTTTCGGAATAATAGGGAGTGTTTTTCTTTGAACCATCAAAATGACAGTTTTTTAAAAATAGAGGCGTATTTTCCAAACTTAAAGTTTCAGAATTTGATTTTGTGAAACCTAAACTTTCATTTTTTTGACTGTAACTAAAAAAATGAAAAAATAGAAATAAAATAAATGTCAGCGATCTATAATTTTTATTAAAAATAACTTTTTGCATATATGAATACTAATTTAGATATTTAAACGACAAAGAAAATAAATTATTGTTGGTAAAAAGTTTTATTTATTAAAATAATCTGTTATGTTTGTATTTAGGATTTAGCTTTTTAGTAAAATTAAAATATATGAGTAAGAAATTTTCATTTTTTGTTGTGATCAATATCTTTTTAGGTATTGTATCAGATGTGAAGGCGCAAGATCCTCAATTTACTCAATTCTATGCAAATCCAACCTTTTTAAATCCTGCATTTGCAGGTACCGCCCGCTGTCCGCGTATATGTATGAATTACAGGAACCAATGGCCTAATATTTCAGGAACTTATGTTACCTATGCAGCTTCTTATGACCAACATATTGAAGCCATTAATGGGGGAATCGGTGTAAATGTCATTCAAGATGATCAAGCCAGAGGGACACTAAAATCAACCTCGGTTAATTTAATGTATTCTTATTTATTGCCAGTAAATCGTGAATTTTCTTTGAAGTTTGGTTTGCAAGCTGGTTTTTTTCAGAAGGCATTAGATAAAACAAAATTGAATTTTGGCGATATGATTGACTCTCGTAGAGGTTTCGTATGGAATACAAATGAAATCATTCCTCAAAATAGTAAAAGAGGTTTGGACTTTGGTGCTGGTGTTTTAGGTTACAGTAAACGTTATTTTTTTGGTGCAGCATTTCACCACATTACTCAACCAGATGAAGGAATGTTAGGCCCTTCAAAACTTCCAATGAAAATAACTGGTCATGCTGGAGCTATCATTCCTTTGGAAAGAGGTAATGCATCCTATATTTCTCCAAATGTGTTATTTATGCAGCAACAAAACTTTACTCAATTAAATTTGGGCTTATATTTTGTAAAAAATAATTTTGTAGGCGGGGTTTGGTATCGTAATTCCGACGCTTTTATTGTTTTACTTGGGGTTCAAACCGACCATATGAAAATTGGATACAGTTATGATGTTACAGTATCTAAATTATCAAGTAATACTGCTGGTTCTCATGAAGTATCTTTGCAAATGCAATTTGAATGTCGTCCAAAGAAAAAGAAGTATAGAACCATTAGTTGTCCATCTTTTTAAAATAATTTGTAACTTTTTAATAAAACTTTCGTTATAGCCTTAAATAAAATAAAAATTATGCAGTTTAAATTCGTTAAAAGTAAAAAAGCACTAGCAATTATATTATCTGTTTTAGCCGTTTCATGTGCTAAAGAGCGCTCTGGTGTAACTGGTTGGTCATACAACGAACCAGATAATGGTGGTTTTGAAAAAGTACCATATGAAGAACAAGAAACTGGTCCGGGACTTGTTTTAATCGAAGGTGGTTCATTTTCTATGGGTCGTTCAGAAATGGATGTGACCTACGAATGGAATAATGTTCCACGTAGAGTAACTGTTTCTTCATTTTATATGGATGAAACCGAGGTTAGTAATTTTTCTTATTTAGAATATTTGTATTGGACAAACCGTGTATTCGGACCAACTTTTCCAGATATCTATCAAAAAGCCCTACCTGACACTTTAGTGTGGCGTGAAAAATTAGCTTATAACGAGCCTTATGTAGAATATTACCTTCGTCACCCATCATACCGTGATTATCCTGTAGTTGGAATCGATTGGTTGCAGGCAAACGAATTTTGTGCTTGGAGAACGGATCGTGTGAATGAATTTATTTTAATTCGTGAAGGATTATTAGAACACACACCTGTTTCAACGGATCAAGATTACTTTAGTACTGAGGCTTATTTATCTGGTAAATGGCAAGGTCAGTTAAAACAAAAATTACCTTCTTTTAATAATGAAAGTCCAGAAAGAGATGTAAGAATGGAAGATGGTATCTTCTTACCAAAATACAGATTACCAACAGAAGCTGAATGGGAGTATGCCGCTTATGGATTAGTAGGTAACACAATAGGTGAGCGTATTACCGATAGAAGAATTTACCCTTGGAATGGTCATGGTGTTCGTAATTCTGATGAAAAGTACATTGGACAAATGAATGCGAATTTCATCAGAGGTAATGGTGATATGATGGGTAGTGCAGGTTTTTTAAATGATAACGCTGATGTAACTGCCCCTGTGTATTCTTATTGGCCAAATGATTATGGATTATATAATATGGCAGGTAACGTATCTGAATGGGTAATGGATGTTTATAGAGCCTCTACTGCTCAAGATGCTGATGAATTCCGTCCATTCCGTGGTAACGTTTTTGTTACTCAAATGAAAGATAGCGCTGCTGGAGGAATTTTAACAAATACCGAACAACCAAACTGGCAAAAATTCAAGCATAAAGTAAACGTACCTTCAGCTCATGGTGTGAGTGGAGAAACAACCGAAGTTGAGGATAGTGTTTTAACTACTTTAACCAAAGACCCTCAGGGATATGCAAATGCACCAGCTGATGGGAAATCAAATATACCAGGCCGAGTGGTTTGGAGAGAAGTTACTGCAGCAGTTTCATCAGATAATTTAGATGAGCGTAGAAATTATAAAACATCCGACTATATTAGTTATTTAGATGGTGATGTAAATTCATCTCTATACTATGAAACAGGAGAAGATGCTTATGGAGACAAAGCAGATAAATTAATGTATGAATATGCAAAAACGTCATTAATTAATGATAAATCACGCGTGTATAAAGGTGGTAGCTGGAGAGATAGAGCTTATTGGTTGAATCCAGGAACACGTCGTTATTTAGATCAAAGACAAGCGACTGCATACTTAGGATTTAGATGTGCTATGGTAAGAGTCGGAAGTCCAGTTGGGTTAGGAAAATAATTCTGTTGAAAACTATATAAAAGCCCTTTCGAGAAATTGAAAGGGCTTTTTAATTTTATAGCATGAAACCATTTATTTCTCTTAATGAATTATACACGCTATTTATTAGCTGTGATCAAAAAATAACAACGGATACACGCCAAATAGAAAAAGGATCTATTTTTTTCGCGTTAAAAGGGGATAATTTTGATGCAAATACATTTGCTGTTTCTGCCATTGAACAAGGGTGTTTATTTGCAGTTGTTGATAATCCGAATTTTGCAAATGGAACTTCTATTTTGCTTGTTGAAGATGTTTTAGATACCCTTCAAAATCTTGCAAAATTTCATCGCAGTCAATTAAAAATTCCCGTAATAGGAATTACTGGAAGTAATGGTAAAACAACTAATAAAGAACTTATTCATGCTGTACTTTCAAAAAAATATAATACCTATGCTACTAAAGGAAATTTGAATAATCATATAGGCGTTCCTCTTACCGTTTTAAAAATTCAAAAAGAGCATGAGTTTGCAATCGTAGAAATGGGAGCAAATCATCAAGGCGAAATTGCTATGTTGTGCGATATTTGCGATCCAGATTTTGGTTTAATTACAAATATTGGAAAGGCTCATTTGGAAGGTTTTGGTGGCGAAGAGGGAATTAAAATTGGGAAAAGCGAACTCTATAAATACATAGAAAAGAAGAATGGCAAAATCTTTATCAATGGAAACGATCCTGTTTTGATAGAGTTATCAAGATCAATCGAAAAAATATATTTTGGCGAACATAATTCTTTTGATGTTTATGGAGAGTTAGCTAATAATAGTGAGTTTGTTGAACTTAAATGGAATACTAAAAGTGATAGTTTGTATAACGAGAGATTGATTAGCACCCATTTATTTGGTCATTATAATTTTGTCAATGTCATATGCGCTATTTGTATCGGAAATTATTTTGGAGTTGAGAAACACTTCATTAATGATGCAATCAGCAATTATATGCCTGAAATGAATCGTTCTCAAGTAAAAAAAACAAATAAGAACACGCTGATTTTAGATGCTTATAATGCGAATCCATCAAGTATGATGTTAGCCATAAAACACTTTGTACGCCAGCCTTTTCCAAACAAGTATGTTGTATTAGGAGATATGTTTGAGTTAGGTGATTACAGTTACCAAGAGCATAAATTAATTTTAGATCAATTATTTATTCATCCAGATGTAAAGTGTTTGTTGGTAGGCACACATTTTAATCAGTTTAAAAATAATTATTTAGGATTCTCATTTTGTGAGAATATTAATCTGGCTCAAAATTTTATCGAAAAGAATAAAATAGCTGATTTTGCCATATTAATTAAGGGTTCTAGAGGTATTGCACTCGAAAAATTAGTACCACTATTATAGTAAATAAATTTGTTAAATGTTCTTGTTTCAATTATTAATTTATTAAATTTGTGTTAAATGATGTTTAATTAATAAAATTTAAAACTATGAAGAAACAATTACTTTTTGGTTTTGCAGCGTTAGCAGTTTTATCTGGAAATGCTCAAAAATCAAGTAAAATGATTGCCAATCCAAAGGCAAAAAAAATGGATACTTTTAAAGCAATGCCCACAGCAGAAGCTAATTTTACATCACCATCATCTGCGGTAGCTGGAAAAGCGACAGCAGCACCTTACAAACGTATTGGTGGTTCTGCGAATGTATTAGGCGTTATTGTTGCTGAGCAAAGAAATGTAAATCACGTAGCTGGAACCAACACGACTGGCTTTATTCACAGAGCTGGAGCAACTACGATTGGTTCTTTAGGATCATCTGGTAATTCAGGAACCATAATGTATACATGGACAAATAATAACGGTACATCTTGGGATTCAACAGTCTTAGCTACTAGTTCAACACAGTTTAATCGATACCCTACTGGAGCTATGTATAACCCAACTGGTAATACAAGTGCTTCAAATGTTTACGCGGTAGGTTCAGGCCCTTGGCATCCAGGTGCTAATTGGCAAGGAAACTTTTTTGCTTCTAAGCAATTAGGAACAGGCTATACAGCAACTCCAGGGTCTTCTGTTTATATGGATAATTTAGCATTGACTGGTTCTCAAAAAAAGAATGATTTTTCTCGTATTGAAATGCAAGTTACAAGTGATGGTGTGGCACATGTTTTAGGTGGTATTTACACTGATGCTAACTCTACTACAGCTGCAGGTCAAGCTTGGAGAGGCGCCATGATAAACAAAGGAACATTTAGTGCTGGTTCATTTACTTGGACACATGATTCTTTAAAGCCAAATTTTAAAGTTGATGGCATGGGTGCTAAACAAGCATATAGCTCATATCAACAAGCTTGGTCTGAAAATGGTCAAATTGGGTATGTTTATTTCTTTGGTGTTGATGCAAATGCCTTACCAAATACGGCAATGAATTCTTTCCAACCTTATGTTTATAAGACGAGTAACGGTGGAACGACATGGGCACGTCATGCTGCATTATTTAATTTTACCACTTTGCCAGCAGTTAATGGTAGAGTTATTGATTTAAATTCAGCAGGATTAGCTAAGCCTTTTATTGCACCAGGTGAAGGAGCTTCTGGAACAGTTGACGTTGCAGGTAATTTACATTTATTTGTTTCAATGGGATCTGCTTATTCAGATAATATTGATAGTTTAGGTTACACCTATTCTCCTAATTATAATCAAGTTTGGAATTATTTATTTGATTTTAAAACAACATCAACTGGTTGGGATGCAATGATTGTTGACTCATTAAATTGTGCAGCTCCAGTAGCGGCAGAATCTAATTGGCCATCTTCAACTGGAAATATTACTTATGATGCTCGTTTGCAAATTTCTCGTACACCTGATGGAAAAAATATTTTCTACAGCTGGGCAGATAGCGATTCAAATATCGTGCAAGCTGCAGTACCTCACGTAAGTACTAGCCCTGATATTTTTATGAAGGGTTACGATGTGACAATAAATAAAATGACTTGTAGAAAGAATATGACTTCTGGAAAAGTTGGTATTCAATACAGCGCTTTCTTCTTTTTCGCTTCGCCAACCGTTGGTAAGCCAACCGCTTCAACTTATTTAATTCCAACTACAGTAACTCAAGGTGTTGGTGGTGTAAATAATGGTGATACCGAAGTAGATCATTATTATATCAATGATAATACGTTCGCTCAATCTGAGTTTACTGTTACGGTGAACGTTCCAGGTTGCGTTACAGGAACTGGAGTTGGTGTTAAAGAAGAGTCAGCAGTAGTTTCAAATTTAAATTTTTATCCAAATCCAGCTTCAACGAATGGAACAATTGAGGTTGTATTAGCAGAGAATGCAAAAATGGATATTATTGTTTTAAACAGTGTTGGACAAACAGTATACACAACTTCAGCTAATGGTTTAGCTGGTAGTAATAAAGTGAATGTAGACTTAAATAATTTAAGCAGTGGTTTATACTTCTATCAAGTAAAAATCGCTAACAGCAAATCTATTACTAAGAAATTTGTTGTAGGTAAGTAATACTTTATTTAAAACATCAAAAAAAATCCATTCACAAAGTGAATGGATTTTTTTTGTAAAAAACTTTTTTTTATTTAAAATAAGTGTATATTTGCACTCTAAATTTTTAAATCTATATTTAGAAATTCGGGGTGTAGCGTAGCCCGGTATCGCGCCACGTTTGGGACGTGGAGGCCGTCAGTTCGAATCTGGCCACCCCGACTAAAAGCCTTGTTTATACAAGGCTTTTTTTATTTAGTTTTTTCAACACTACGTATTATGTTTTTTGCACGATATTTAAAAGCATATCAAAGCAATATATTTTATTTTAAACTAAACCATAGAGTCAAACTTTAGTGAAATTGAAATATCTTCAATAATTTACCTATAGGCTCAGAATTTTAATTTCAAGAAGTAAGTAATGAATTATTTATTCAGTTCAAATCACGTCGTTCGTAAAATAAAAAAAGACACGTTTAAGAGTGTCTTTTTTTATTAAGTCATGTATTCTAAATATTATTGCATAACAGGCTGGCCTTGCTGCTCTTGTGGCATAAGCTCTTCCATAGGAACGTTAGCTGTTAAGCGTTTCATTAATTCTTTAGAGTAAGCTTCTTGTCTAAATTGGTCAGCAAGCATTGTTAAACGGCGCATGATTTCTTTAGATTGTCCAATTTCTCTATTAAAAGATGAACGGTGCACAGCCTTTTGTTTGTTAAACACTTTTAAGTCATTTTCAAAAATATCAAATAATTGGGTTGATAATTTCATCGCCTTTTCCATTTTTCCTAATTGGTAATACCCAGCAATGATGGTGTAAAGTGTTGCTTCAAAACGAACATTTGCATCTGGCATTTTCTCTAAACATAAGTCAAGCACTTTTTCTGCTTTTGCTTTTTGCCCTTTATTTATTAATGCACTTGCTAAGGTTGCCATTTGCATTCGCATATTAGATGCCATTCGCGTGCAATTCTCGTCTAAACTAACGCCAGGTTTGTCCAATCCGCCCCATTCAAATTTCATAATGTTTTCATACATGATATCCGTTTTAACGCGGCCACCTTGTTGCATTTCATCTTGTGTATTTTTAATAGGTACTAAACGGTAAGCTAATCCTTCTAATTGAAAGTATTCTTCTAATCCCAAATAAGCTTCAGCACCAGTTGTAACTGCGAAGTAAATTGGACGTTTCCAATTATTATGTGCAATTAAATCTAAAACCATTAAGTCGTTTTTAGTTAAGTAAGATCTGCCAATCGTCCATTTAATGGTTTTAGTTAATCGTGCTGTGTCTCTTACAGGAATCACTTTGTTTTTCATGACTTGCATCGAGTCTACATTCACGTAAAAAGATGTGGCAGGAATGTAATCGTAGTATTTTCCACCGTTTTCAAATTTATTATTGACATCATCCGATTCTACAAAATCAATGGCTTTTTTCAAGTTATATGGACCGGCATTTTTATCCATGAGATAAACAACTTCACGTTTGTTTTGAACTAACTTATCCGGAGCGATGGTAAATGGCACAGGAGCTGATTCGTAGGCCGCTCTGCGCATTTGCGCGATATACCAATCTGTTTGTAGTAAACTTAAATTTACCACTCTTACATCTGTTCTAATGCCTTCTACTTCTTGTGCATACCAAAGTGGGAATGTGTCATTATCACCATTTGTAAATAAAATAGCATTTGGTGCACATGAATTTAAGTAGTTTACCGCAAAATCTCTGCTCATGGTTCTTTTAGAACGATTATGATCTGCCCAACCTTCAGTAGCCATTAAAGTAGGAATGATTAAGCCTATTATTGATGCTAATAATATGGCGGTTTTTGCATTAACTTTTGAAGCAAGAAACTTAAATATAAACAAAACACCTAATCCTATCCAAATGGCAAATCCATAAAAAGATGCAACGTAGGCATAATCTCGTTCGCGAGGTTGATACGGGTATTGATTTAAATAAAACACAACGGCAACGCCATTTAGTAAAAACAACAAAGCAACAACCCACATATCTTCTTTATTGTTTTGGTACATGAATAACATACCTAATAACCCTAAAATAAAAGGAAGACCGTAAAATGAATTATTCGCTAAGTTATCAGATGTATTATGTGGTTCAAAGGCTGTATCTGTGTCTAATATAAAATCATCCAATCCTTTAATTCCTGTTTTCCAGTTTCCTTCTAATGGATTTCCGTTTAAGCCTTGTATATCATTTTGTCTACCAATAAAATTCCATGCAAAATAACGCAAGTACATGTATTTAATTTGGTAACTAATAAAATAATTTAAGTTAGCTGCAAAGGTGGGAATTTGGACTTCTTCCATTTCACCCGTACGATCATTCATTTTAGTTTTTGTTTTGTGATGATTTTGAACATCACCCCAATAACGGTATGCCGCTTCGTGATTGCCTTGTTGGCTCCACATACGAGGGAAGGGCGTACAATATTCTTCTTCATAAACAGGAACTGATTTTTTTCGATCATCTGTTATTTGGTATTTTTTCGATTTTTCATCTTTAGCATAAATAGGATCTTTATCTCCAAATGTGTTTTGGGATTTTGTTGGAGCGTTATAGTATTGTCCGTATGTTAAAGGCCAATCACCGTATTGTTCACGATTTAAATAGGACAACATTGTAATGGCATTTTCAGGATCATTCTCATCCATTGGTGTGTTAGCTTGTGAACGAATGATTAAAACAAAAAACGATGAATAACCAATTAATAGAGTTGTGAATCCAATTAAAATAACATTCAACGTATTTATATTTTTATTTTTTAAGTAATTAATACCATATAATAATCCTCCTAGAACAACCGCGCGACTAATCATTGCGCCACCGCCATTACCTGAAATAGTTATTAATGCAACAAATACAATAGCTGTGTAAAAACCAAGTTTATAAAAAGATTCTTTTTTATTTACTGTATAAGCGATCAGTGAAGTCAGGGTAATAATTAATAAAATAAAATAAAAAATAGAGCCTAGGTTAAAGCCCATGTGTAATTTATTAACGAAAAATACTTCATAATCTGCTGCAAATTTTACAATTTTAGGAATCATGATATTTTGAATACCGCCTAATAATATTAACGAAATGAAGCCTGTTACAAAAAACGATTTCCATGTGAAAGGATATTTTTTGAAATAGTAAATAAAACAAATTGCTGGTATAGCAAGTAAATTAAGTAAATGTACTCCGATAGAAAGACCCATTAAATAAGCGATTAAAACTAACCAACGCATCGAACCTGTCGGATTGGTAGTATCTTGCTCTTCCCATTTTAAAATAGCCCAAAAAACTAATGCTGTAAAAAAAGATGACATCGCATAAACTTCCCCTTCTACTGCCGAAAACCAAAAAGAATCTGAAAACGTATAAGCCAAACCTCCAATAGCTCCTGCCATTAAAACAGCCCATTGCTTAACAGAGGTAAATTCTTCTCCTTTTTTTACTAAAGATTTTATTCCGATGCGAGTGATACTCCAAAACAAAAACAGAATAGTAAATGCGCTGCATAATGCAGACATAATATTAATCATTTTACCAGCCATTGCAGGATCTCCGCCAGCTAATAACGTAAAAAATCTACCCACTAACATAAAGAAAGGAGCTCCCGGAGGATGACCAACTTCTAGTTTAAAAGCGCAAGCAATGTATTCTCCACAATCCCAAAAACTAGCCGTGGGTTCAATAGTAGCGATGTAGGTAAATGCTGAAATTAGAAATACTAACCAGCCAATGACATTGTTTAATTTTTTAAACGACATATTCTTTTTTTTAATGTGTAAGATGCGAATTTAATTAAAAAACTCTGCTTAAAAGAATGAAAATTTATTTTTATGATTTTTTTGTAAATGAATAAATTTTGCTATTTTTGTGCCCCGAACTTTTTATAAGTTCTAAATTGTCCGATGGTGTAACTGGCAACACGACTGATTTTGGTTCAGTAGAGTCTAGGTTCGAGCCCTAGTCGGACAACAGAAAAGCCCCTTTTAGGGGTTTTTTTATTAACGTAACTATTCAGTTTTAAATAAAATTTTTTATCTAAATTAGACCTCTATTTACAATCAGCATAAAATGAGTATTTACGATACATATAAAGCAGTTATTGGTTTAGAATGCCACATTCAACTTTCCACCAAAACAAAAATGTACAGCAATGATATTGCAGAGTATGGCGCTTTGCCTAATTCTAATATCAGTGTCATTACTTTAGGTCATCCTGGAACCTTACCAAAGGTTAATAAAAAAGCCATTGAATATGCGGTAAAGCTTGGATTAGCGATGAATTGCACTATTCGTGAAGAGAATCAATTTGCTCGAAAAAATTATTTTTATGCTGATTTGCCTAAAGGCTATCAAATAACGCAAGATAAAACGCCTATTTGTAACGGTGGCTGGGTTGATATTACATTGAAAGATGGTAGTACAAAAAAAATTAATTTAACGCGGATTCACATGGAGGAAGATGCGGGAAAAAGTTTGCATGATGCTGATCCTTTCGAAACTTTAATAGATTTAAATAGAGCCGGTACACCGTTGTTAGAAATTGTTACAGAACCTGATTTTACTGGCGGAGAAGATGCTTATATTTATTTGAACGAAGTTCGTAAGCTTGTGCGTTACTTAGATATTTGTGATGGTAACATGGAAGAAGGTTCGTTGCGTTGTGATGCCAATATTTCTGTTATGAAGTTAGACGCTACTGAATACGGAAAAAAAGTTGAGGTAAAAAACATGAACTCGTTTAGAAATGTGCAACGAGCTATTGATTTTGAAATAAAACGTCAGATTGATTTATTAGAAAATGGAGCCGAAATTGCAGGAGAAACACGCAGTTTTGATGCGAGCAATGGATCTACATTTTCATTAAGAAGTAAGGAAAACGCAAATGATTATCGCTATTTTCCTGAACCTGATTTACAACCCGTTCTTGTTAAACAAAATTATATTGATAGCATTAAGGCTATTATGCCTGATTTACCGAGCGATTTATTACTTCGTTATACAAAAGAGTTTGGTTTGTCAGAGTATGACGCTAATAATTTAATTGAAACAAAATCCATTGCTTTTTATTTTAATGAATTAGTCTCTTTTACCAAAAATCATAAAGCAGCCGCAAATTGGATGATGGGAAGTATCAAATCGTATTTGAATGAAAACGCTATTACGATTGATAAATTTAAAATACTTCCAAAAACAATTTCTGAAATTATAAGTTTAATTGATGAAGGAAAAATTAGTAA
>CANLAV010000072.1 GCA_947487905.1 Bacteroidota bacterium
AGCAAAGTTAAATTAGAATTTTAAACTGAAGTGTTCTTTTTCAAGTTGTTCTTTTCTAAAAAAAACAATCCCAAAATAAAAACAATCTAAACTTAAAGTTACTTCAGAATTAGAATATATTTCTTTCCAAGCTTTTTGCATCTCTGTACTCCAATTAATATCATCAAAAATAAAAATAGATTGCGTATTTTTTTTAGTTAAAGCTAAGTTAAAATAGTTTATGGTTGCCTCGTAAGAGTGATTTCCATCTACATAAAGTAAATCTAAAACGTCAATGTCGGAAAGTATGTTTGGAAACAGTTCATTAAAATGACCTTGATAAGATTTGATGTTTTTTATCGCGTTTTTCTCAAACAGTTGTTTTGCGAATGCGAGAATTTCCCTGCAACCTTCTATGGTGTAAACGGTACTTTTTTTTAATGGCAACGAAAGGTACATCGTTGTTAAACCAATTGAAGTACCGAGTTCAATAATTGATTTAGGCTTAAATTTATTTATCAACTTGTATAAAAATTCGGCTTGTTTTTTTTGTGCAATACCTTTTTTTGTAATTTGTTTTATTTTTCTTTGATTGGTTGACCATGTTTTTGAACCAGCACCAAAATCATTAATAGATAAAACCGTTTCATTCAAACTTAATTCTTTTCTAATACTATTTAGCTGTTCGAAATCATCAAATGGATTTTTATTTTTAATTAATTCCATGTAAAAATTATACACAAATGGCGAATGTAAATCATGCTCAGTATATGAGGTGAGTTGATAATTAATATAGGATAACATTAACTTGAAATTCATTTTATGTCCATGGTGTTACAATTACAAACTACATTTTTTTCTATTGGTTTAGTTTTGTAATCAGGTAAAGATATTTCTTTCATGAAATAAATAGTAAGTTCAGAAATTTTATTTTCAGGATTTTCTAAATTCCATTTTTTGAGTAAATATTTGCAGTAGAAAGGTCGCATGTAATTATTGTTTTTAAATGCATAATTTTCAGAATATTTTCTCCAACGATCACTCTCAAACTCAGAAATTATCGCTTCTGGTTTTGAAAAAGAAATTGCCTTTGACGTGTGCTTAACATCAATTAGTTGTTTGTTTGTATTTAAACCACCATACACATAGTATCCATCATCTTTTAAAATATACGGGGAAAACATTCCCCAATTTTGTTCTAATCGTAACGCACTTCCAAACGCAAGTACTTTTGAATGTAATCCATAGCGAAACCACATAAGACTGCTCAAATTAAGAATTAAACAGTAAATAATAATGAACGTAATAAACGTGTTTTTAAAAAAATGAATGAGGTCAAAAATAAAATAGGTAGAGTGGTAGGTGTATATTTCATTTTTTGATGTTAAATTAATTTTTAATTTTTGTTCAATCCAATTTAAAGTAAATCCAGGCATTAATCCGATTAGCGAAACCAAACCGATTACGAAAAAGAGACCAACGTATAATGTAATGGAAATACCAATGTGTAACAGTGTAATTAATATAATACCGATGAGTTTGAATTTTTTAGGAAAAGGTAAAATTAAAATTAGTGGTGCAATTAACTCAATGTAATAGACTATAAAAGTTAGGGATTTGAGTAATAATGGATAAGGATAAATTAAGGTTCCAATTGGTAATCTGATTTGGTCTAAACTTAACGCATAATAGATTGCTGTGCCTTCTGAGTGCCATTCGGGTGATGTTTTATGTAAGGCTGAAAAAAAATAAACAGAGCTTACTAATAATAAATATCCAATTGAAGAAAAGGATAACTGATTGTTAGGAAAGCGAACTGGTTGCTTTATAACATAACGCTCTCCCCAAGGTAAAAAGAAACCAAACAATAATGTTAGTCTTAATAAATCATCACCACTTTGTAGAATAAATGGGTTTCTATTTTGTAATGAAACCAAAAATATCCAGCAAATAAAAGTTAATAAACGAGTTCGATAACCAACGAGTAAAAGAAATATGGCAATTCCGTTTAGAATAAATAAAAGAATTTGAAGCCATAAATCACCATGCATAGCATGAAATGAAAAATAAAAATCATTCCAATGGTATTGTTTTAAAATTGAAATTGGTAAAACACCTTCATCCGTAAAAAATGCTTTGATTGACAAAGACCGAATACATAAATCTAAAAGTAAAACAATAGAAATACCAATTCGCATAAGTGCTAGGGCTCTTAAATCTAAGCTGTAACTTTGAATTAGGTAATGTCGTATATGATGAAATGTTCGACTTTTTAACACCACATGTTTAAATTTCAGGTTCTAATTTCTAAAAAAAAAGCATTCGTTTTACGAATGCTTTTCAGTATAATTTTGGTTTTCTACAAACAACCAACTTGCCCAGAAATAGTTACGATGGGCGTTGCCGATGAAAGTTGCATACAAGGAATGCTAGCAAAACTTGCGGTGATACCAGTACCAGAGGTTGTTACGGTTACCGTTCCAGAGTTCGAAAACCAAACACTTCCTGTTGGTTGGGCTGGAGGATTAGTTACTGTTACGATACATTTATTTGGACCACTACTTAATAAAGTACTTGAATTAACGATTTGATAAGTTCCAGCTGTTGGAGTCACTGAGAAGCAAACTGAAATGGTTGTACCAGTGCTACTATTTGTAATACTTAAACAGGTTTGTCCTGCAATACAATTGGTACTCATCCATGAACCAACAGTCCCAATTCCTGTCATACTAGAGTTTTGCATAGCGACAGATGTTGTTGCAACAGTCCCAGTTGTAGTAACATTTGTTATATTTGGATTGTTTCCAGTGCCATTTGCAGCCTCGTCTTTATAGGTTGGAGAAATACTTTCATCTGTTTTTTTCTGACAAGAAAAAAATACAACACTTAACACTATAAATACTGTTAACGAAGATAAAATGATTTTTTTCATATTTTGCAATTTTGTTTAATTCAAATGTATCATTTTAATATTTATTTACCAAATGCACTTAGTAGTAAATAGCTTTAATTAATAAAAAGTTTTGGCCTCATTAACCATTTTTTTTATCAGTGTACATGTTCTATATCGGTCTTCTTCATAAAGATTATATAAATCTTGTAAAGTGTTTTTTACGTTTGATAACCCAATTTCATCAGCCCACATTAATAAGCCTTTTGGATAATTTACTCCTTTTGTCATCGCTAAATCAATATCTTTCACACTTGCAATGCCTAATTTTGCAGTATCGCAAGCTTCATTGATGAGCATACAAATAATTCTATTAAAAATATATCGACCTAGAACTTCATCTTTTTTTGGTAATAATGGTTCAGCACCCTCACTGTAATCATAAAAACCTTTACCAGTTTTCTTTCCTAAAAATTTCGCTTCAAGCAATCGCTTTTGAGATAAAGATGGTTTGAAACGTGGATCAAAATAAAATTGAGTCCAAACAGTTTCAGTAACTACATAGTTTACATCATGCCCAATTAAATCCATTAATTCAAATGGCCCCATCTTAAAACCTCCAAATTCTTTCATAGCCCAATCAATGGTTGCAATGTCTGCAATTTGTTCTTCGTATATGCGTAAAGCTTCGCTATAAAAAGGTCTAGCTACTCTGTTCACAATAAAACCAGGTGTGTCCTTTGCCATTACAGGAATTTTTCCCCAAGACGAAATCAGTGCTTGACAAGCTTCTGCAAGTTTTTTATCAGTAGCAATACCAGGTATGATTTCTACCAAAGGCATTAATGTAGCGGGATTAAAAAAATGAATGCCAAGAACTCTTTCAGGTAAATTGCAAGAAGCTCCGATGGAGGTTATGGATAATGAAGAGGTGTTGGACGCTAAAATACAATCTTTAGAAACAAGATTTTCTAATTCTTTAAATACTGATTGTTTTACTGTTAAGTTTTCAATAATGGCTTCAATGATTAAACTGCAATCTTTTAAATCAGAAATCGTATTACTAAAGGTTATGTTATTGAAAATTGTATCGGCTTTTAAATCAGTTATTTTTTGTTTTTCAACGAGTTTTGCTAAACTCGCAGATAGATTTTTTTTTGCCTTAATGAGTGAATCTGCATTTGTGTCAAATACAATTGTTTTATAATTATTTGTAGCGGATACTTGCGCTATTCCGCTTCCCATGGCACCTGAGCCTACTACGCCTATAATACTTTCTTGTGAGAACATAATTAATTTTGAATAATGATTTTTTTTGTTTCTTGAATTTGATTTCCTTTTATAGTGATAAAATAACATCCATTTTTCAAATAAGATGTATTTATAGTTTGTTTAAATAATAATTCAGTACAATATATTTTATTTTGTTCAAGAATGTTGCCGTAAATATCTGAAAGGTAATAGGAAATATCTTCATTAAATTGGTTGGCAATATATAGTGTAACATAGTCTTTGCTTGGATTTGGATAAATGCTAATCGATGATTTAAAACCATCATTTTCTTTAATGCCAACGACTGAATTTTTATAAGTATTATCACCGTCTAAAATAAATATTCCATTTTGCATATCGCAAGCAATAATTATTTTACTCGGTAAATAAGGATAGGCACCCCAATTACCTCTATATGCATTTGTAGAAAAATTATCATTAACGCCATGCTGTGGATGTGTATCAAAAAAACCATAAACAGTTGTGTTTGATGGATTATTTATGTCATAAAGATAAATGCCATCTTGATACGTACTCATCCAGCACCATCTATTACCTACAACGTATGGATTATGAGCAGTTGCTCCAACATGAGAACGAATTGTATCTACTAATGTAATGCTTGCTAAATTTGATACATCAATTACTTTTGCTGGTAAACCTGTAGGGACTTCATCAGCAAACACCATTGTTTTTTTATTGGTAGTCAACCACGAACTATGATTATAGCCAGAGTATGGATAACTTCCAAAGGATGATAATAATGAAAATGTATTTGTACTTAGTAATTTAATAATAAACAAACCTTGCCCGCCACATGATGCAAAAACAGTATCATTATTCACATACATGTCATGCACATAACTTATACCAGGTACATCTTGAGATAATTTTCGCACTAAAACAGGAACAGATGGTGTTGCTAAGCTGTAAACGTGCATGCTTTCTGTTGAGCCTCCTAATGGGGTAACACCGCCACAGTATAATTTATCTTTATCAACAAACACAGTATGAGCCCTTTCAAAATAAGTTGTTCCATCATAAATAACATGCACAGAATCTGGTAAATATTGCATGTCAACTATTTGAAAACTATTAGGCGGCGCATCATCACTCACTATATAGCAATAATTTTGGTATGTTTTCATTTCTCTCCAAGTACAACCATTTTTAGCTGATTTTACTGAATCAGAAATTACTGGAGCATTAGGATTTGTAACATCAATGAAATAGGTTTTACTGCTTGTGCCCACAATCGCATATTCTTTGTTTTTTGATGATTGATACCAACCCCAACATCCTGAATATTTGCGGTTATCCGAACCGGTATTGTCTTTTTCGGGATCTAATTGAGAAAGTAAGGTGACGTTTAAATTTGGATAAATTTGTGCGGTTATGTTTAATGATAAACAAAATAGAATTAAAATAGCAGTTGTTTTTTTCATGCTTTATTTTTTATGAAATCATAGACAAGGTACAACATATTTGCATGTTTTAATAAATTGGTCAAGAAAAAATAGCATTATTTAAATTGTTATTTATAAGTAACTTAAAATATATACTTTAGTATCATGGATTTAAAATTAATTACAGAAAAAGTTGTGGCTATTGCACAAGAAGTTGGTGAGTTTATTCGTCACGAACGTATTAATTTTAATTATAATTCTGTTGAAATAAAGGGTTTGAATGATCTAGTGAGTTACGTAGATAAAACATCCGAAAAACGAATAGTTGAAAAATTAAAAGAGTTGTTAAGCGATGTTGGTTTTATAGTTGAAGAAAACACCATTTCAGAGAAAAAAGAATATAATTGGATTGTTGATCCATTAGATGGCACAACTAATTTTGTTCATGGCATTCCTTGTTATGCCATTAGTATTGCGTTAGAGCATCGTGGTGAAGTTGTTTTGGGAGTTGTATATGAAGTGTCACGTAATGAATGCTTCTACGCTTATAAAGGAGGTGGTTCTTTTTTAAATGGAGAACAAATTCAAGTTTCGCAGCAGAAAAATATTTCAGAGAGTTTAATTGCTGCTGGTTTTCCAATTTTTAATTTTGAAAAAATACAACCTTTATTGAATTGTTTAGAATATTTGATGAGAAACACACACGGAGTCAGAAGAATGGGCGCTGCTGCAGTCGATTTGTGTTACGTTGCTTGCGGTCGTGTAGATGCTTTTTTTGAATACAATTTAAATGCTTGGGATGTAGCTGCAGGAGCATTAATTGTAAAAGAAGCAGGTGGTCATGTTTGCGATTTTAGTCTTTCTACAAACTGGTTGTTTGGTAAAGAAATTATTGCAACTAATAATTACATAAAAGTAGAATTTCAAGCGATTATTTCGAAACAGTTTTCTAAGCCTTAGTTTTTAATTTCCTAAATCTTCATTACTATAAAAAAGTTTATAATACTTTAATCCCTTTGCTTCATCATACCCTTTTTCAACGTAATCATGTCTGCCGTGAACATAGATATGAAAGTTTTTATCAAGCTTAACAACACTTTTCATGAATTTTTGATTTTTTTTCACCGCAGTAGGTGAAACCTCAAAATCATCGATAGCTGTTAAGTCCATTTTATCATTATAAGTTCTTCTATAATCCGTAAAGGCTTCTTTTATTTCAGGTTGAGCTAATACTTCGTTTTCAAATTCTTTTAAATTAAACGTGTCTTTTTCTTTAAAAAAACTAGTACTTTTATTAAGCATCATCATTTGATCCTGCTTAGTTACATTATTGTTTTCTGTTAAAACTTCTTCACAAAATCCTTTGCATGTTTCAATAAAATTATTGGTATGAAAATAGGCGTTTTGCTTCATTTTTGTATTTAAAAAATCTTCTACCCAATAAAAAGCACAGTCTGCAATTTTATTATTAGTATCTACGATACTTATTTTGTAACCATCTTCTTTATTGGTATTAAAAATTAAACATCCTTTATCTAATTTATTAATATTGATGCCATTATCACATTCTACATTAAAATTATCTAAATGTTGGTATACTTTTAAATAGGTGTCTTTATTTTCGGTTTTAAATAAACCAATAGCATCGCATAATTCACCATCAACCATGCAATCTTTAAAATAGCAAACATAAAATTCACCCCCTTTAATTTTCGGATGCATGGATTGATAATGCAAGTGTTCTGCAATTTTCTGACTGCTTTCTATAAAGGATGATTGGGATTTGAAAATATCTTGAACATAGCCATTTACATCATGATAATGCATTTCGTTTTTGGATTTAAACTGATAATAAATATCGGTTTTAAATGGTGAGGTTAAATAACGCATGACGGTATCTTTCAAAAAATCATCAGCGATTTCAATATGTTTTTCGCTAAGTGTTAAATCTTCCCCTAAGCCTTTATTTCCAACAAAATGTATCACAAAATGTGTTAATTCCGAGCGTGTAAAATCAATCATGGTATAAAAAAATACTAAATTTATAAAAATTAAAAATAGTGTTTTACAACTCGAATTTTGGATTCAACTATTAACAAACTTTAAACAAATACAAACAATATCGGTTTACTATTTCTTATTAACTCTATATTTAATAAATTATATATATTTGAATATGATACATCAAAAAATGATAAAACCAGTTTTACTTTTTATAGTAATTAGCTTTAGTTCTTTCACACTCTATCAATTTGGTAAAAATCAATTACTATTAGAGATGTTGATGTCTGCCCTCGATCAAGCGCATTATAGCCCTTTAAAAATAGATGACGAGTTTAGTGAAAAAGCATTCACACTGTATTTAAAGCGATTAGATACAAATAAAAAATTTTTATTAAAGGAAGATGTGGATGCTTTAGCTCAATATAAGCAGCGTATTGACGATGAAATTCAAAATGGAAATTTAGATTTTTATAATCTTTCTGTTAAACTCATTGCGCAACGCATTAAAGAAAAAGAAAATTGGAGTAAAGAGATTTTATCAAAACCATTAGATTATTCAGTGGATGAAGAATATCAAACGGATGGTGAAAAAACAAGTTATGCAAATACTATTTCTGAATTAAAAATGGAATGGACCAAAATGCTTAAATACCAAGTTTTAACTCGATTAGATGAAGCGTTAACGAATCAGGAAAAAGCCAAAGAAAAAAAGGATACTGTGTTCATTGAAAAATCGTTTGACAGTTTAGAGGTTGATGCACGTCGAAAAACATTAAAAGCTAATGAAGATTGGTTTAAACGATTGTCTAAATTTACTTCAAAGGATCGATACAGTGCCTATTTAAATACAATAACGGGCTTATATGATCCGCACACAGAATACTTTGCTCCAAAAGAAAAAAAAAAATTTGATCAAAGCATGAGTGGCCAGTTTGAAGGAATTGGAGCAAGATTACAGGCAAAGGATGGTATTTTAAAAGTTTCTGAAATCATTGTTGGTTCACCATCTTTTAAACAAGGTGAATTAAAAGCTGGCGATGAAATTCATAAAGTGGCACAAGGAACGAATGATCCTATTGATATTACTAACATGGATATGGACGACGCCATTGATTTAATTAAAGGAAAAAAAGGAACTGAAGTTAGATTAACTGTAAAGAAACCTGATGCATCATTTCAAGTCATTGCTATTATTAGAGATGTTATTGAAATGGAAGAAACCTATGCGAAATCAGCTATCTTAACTAATAAAAAGAAATTAGGATATATTTATCTTCCTATGTTTTATGCTGATTTTACAAGAAATGGAGCCCACAGATGTTCGGATGATATTAAGAAAGAAATTGAAAAACTGAAGAAAGAGAATGTAGAAGGCATTGTATTAGATTTAAGAGATAATGGAGGTGGTTCTTTACAAGAAGTTGTTGAAATGGCAGGATTATTTATTCCAAAAGGTCCAATGGTACAAGTTAAAGGAAAAACAGGAGAACCTAATATTATGGAAAATAAATATTCTAAAGTTGTGTGGGATGGTCCATTAGCAGTTTTAGTAAATCATGGCTCTGCATCAGCCTCAGAAATATTAGCTGCGGCCATTCAAGATTATAAAAGAGGAATCATTGTTGGAACTCAAAGTTATGGAAAAGGCACGGTCCAATCTTTTTTAGATTTAGATCAATATGTTTTACCTCAATTTGATTCGATGCGTCCTTTAGGTTCTGTTAAATTAACCATGCAAAAGTTTTATAGAGTAAATGGTGGAGCCACACAACTAAAAGGTGTAATGCCTGATGTATCATTGCCCGACCCTTATGCCTTTTTAGAAGTTGGTGAAAAAGATATGGATTATCCAATGCCTTGGGACGAAATTTCGAAAGCTATGTATCAAGAATTTAAAACAATTAGTTATGATAAATTAAAAAAAGCAAGCAATGAACGTGTAAAACAGAGTGCCGCTTTTAAATTAATTGATGCTGAAGCGAAAGAATTAAAAGCGAAAAAAGACGATACAAAGTATAATTTAAAACTTGATAAATACAGAGCTGAACTAAAAGCATGGCGTGAGCAAAATAAAAAGTATGATGGTTTAAAGCTTGATATAAAAGGATTTAACGCTAATTTAATGCTATTTGACAAACAAAGAATAGAAGCTGATTCCACTAAGTTGAATAGAGAAATAAAATGGACTAAAAACATTAGCAAAGACAATTATATTTTTGAAGCAAGTAATGTTTTAAATGATATGAAATAAGAATCTTATTATACCTTATTTTAAATGAAAACTCTTTTTTTAGGTGCGTGTCTTTTCTTCTCAATCGTTGCGTATAGCCAAAGTTTTGGTGTTGTTTTTACATCGGGTATTTATACAAAAAAGGATGTTACCAAAGAAATGGATCGTGAAATTCGGAGGGGAATAAAAAATAAAGTTATCTCGAGTAGCTCAAACACAATGAATGGAGATACATTAATTTATACCGTCCATAATGAGGTAGATGGGTTTAAAATTAAATATACATTTAATACTCTTGAAAATGAAGAAGCCTATTGTGATTTTGAACAATATGTATTTGATTGTGCTCCTTGTTCTCAAAGGCATTTGAAGGAATTTATTAAACTTTGTCATTTTCGAAAAAAAACAGAAGGGTGTTACATCTCTAATTATTTTTACAAAACAGAGATGACTGTTAGTTTTAAATCAGAAAACAAAGACTGTTTAATTTTTTCATTTAAGTTTCTGGATGTTAGCAAACGAGAGCATAGAACAATGTATAAAAAATTGCCAGAGCCCTCAATGATTCAATAAAATAAACTATGGTTTGTAAATAGGTGTTTGCTTGTTAACGTTAGGCCTTTTAGCATTGTCGTTTTTATCTTTTAATTTTCTAATGTCGATATCCATTTCTTGATACCATTTTCCTTTTTTTAATGTGAGAGCATCAAAACTACCGTCAGGTCCGTAGTATTGAAACTGACCTTCAAGAGTTGGATCAATAGAATTTGGGGCTAAATGACTATATATAATTTGTTTTCTTTCTTCATTATATTTCAAAGACATCGCAACTTCAGTAGCATATTCAAACATCATACGCTTTACAAATTTACCTGGTACTTTAAAAAGGTCTTTTCCAAAAGTTGGTATACCATTTGATTTAAAATAGAGTACATCAATAAATTTTCGTTGCGTGAGTTTATCATTACCATCCCAACCAATTAAGGTGTAGTCGTCCTCATTTGTTTTAATGACATCAACATATAACATTCCAAACCATTTGGTTGGCTCTCCAATATAACTTTCAGGATTTTTTATTCCACCTGATTTATCATTTAAAGCATACACTTCATAGGATTGTGTTGCTTCTTTTTTGAATAAACTTTTTCTGACGGTTTTACTCGTATTAACTTGTAGAAATCCAAAGTAAGCAAACGTACCATCGTCTTTAAATAAGTTCCAAGTGATGAGTCTAAATTTATTGTCGGGTGCATTAATAATGGATACGTATTTTTTAGACTTTAAACTATCAAATGCGTATTGCATAGATTTCTCGTTTTGTAATATAGAGTTCCAATAGGACAATAATGTTTTATTCGCTTCAAAGCGATTGGATTCTTTTTTGCTAAAACAAACGCGAGGTAAAATTTTTAATAATGAATCTTCGGAATCGATAAATGCTTTTGTTTCTATATCACTCATTTGTGCCCAACTGAAAAATGGTTGGCATAAAATAAGTAAAGTATAGAGTGTGTTTTTAATCATGTTATATATAATAACGTTAATCGTTTATTTAGTAACAGTTAAATTTTAATTTGTAAGCCATCATAAGCAAGTTCAATAAAGTCAGGCAATTCTTGAGATACATCTTTGTGTAAACCTAACTGATGAGATATATGCGTGAAGTAGGCTTTCTTCGGATTTAATTCCTTCATAAGTTCAATAGCTTCCGCAAACGTATAATGAGATAGATGTGGTTCTTTCCGAAGGGCATTCACAACAATAATCTCAGATCCTTTTATTTTTTCTTTTTCTGATTCTGAAATATAATTCGCGTCTGTTATATAGGTGAAATTGCCAATACGGTAACTTTTAACAGGCATTTTATAATGAATCACATCGATAGGAAGTAAAGTAATATCATTGATGCAAATAGGCTCCTCAGTAATTGTATGTAAATCTATTTCAGGGATTCCAGGATATTTTTCTTCCGAAAAAATATAAGCAAA
>CANLAV010000073.1 GCA_947487905.1 Bacteroidota bacterium
AGTTTGTCATATTTCCAATTGTAGTTGTTTGTTTTTTAATTTTGCCAGCGAATTTTTCAACAGCAGCATTATTATTTGTAAACTGTTTGTTTTTAATGTTTGTAGGTCGTATTAAACTAAAGTTTATTGCCTACATCGTTTCCGCTTGTATTGGTTTTATTTTAATATTGGGTGTCATTATTTATCAATTCCCAAATTTAATTCCTAGAGCGCCAACTTGGAAAGCACGTATTGAAAACTTTAGCAGTGGAGATTCTAAAAATAATTATCAAAGTGATCAAGCTAAAATTGCTATTGCAACAGGAGGTATTATTGGTAAAGGTCCTGGAAATAGTACTCAGAGAGCTTTTTTACCACAAGCTTCTTCTGATTTTATTTATGCTATTATCATTGAAGAGTACGGTTTAGTTACAGGGTTCGCTATGCTATTTCTATACATGATTTTATTATTCCGTGGCATACGAATCTTAAGAGATTCTGAAAAAACATTTGGAGGATTAGTTGCTGTAGGACTTAGTTTCAGTCTGGTTTTTCAAGCTTTAATAAATATGGCAGTTGCAGTAAATTTATTTCCTGTAACGGGGCAACCTTTACCACTTGTTAGTATGGGTGGAACCTCTGTTTGGTTTACTTGTATTTCGATTGGTATTATTTTAAGTGTCAGTAAAGCCAACGAAGAAAAAGAAGTGATTGTAGAATAAATGAACAAATCTTTAAAAATAATATTAAGTGGTGGTGGTACCGGTGGACATATTTTTCCGGCCATTGCTATTGCTAACGAAATAAAAAAAATGGCGCCATACGCTGACATATTATTTGTAGGTGCTTTAGGGAAAATGGAAATGGAAAAAGTTCCAGCAGCTGGTTATAAAATTATTGGTGTTCCAATTGCTGGTTTTCAAAGAAATTTCTCTTGGTCTAATTTTAAGCTTCCATTTCTAATTATTAAAAGTTTATTACTTACTCGTAAAATTATAAAAGAATTTAAACCAGATGTGGTAGTTGGAACAGGAGGATACGCATCTGGCCCTTTGTTAAAAGCAGCTACTAGTGATGGAGTTCCTGCTATATTGCAAGAGCAAAATTCCTATGCCGGAATAACCAATAAAATTTTGTCAAAAAAAGCAAGTAAAATTTGTGTGGCCTACGAAGGCATGGAGCAGTTTTTTGAAAAAGAGAAAATTATACTAACTGGTAATCCTGTTCGACAAGATATTTTATATAAAAATAGTAACAGAGAGGAAGCGTATCAGTTTTTTAATCTCGATAAAAATAAAAAAACAATCTTAGTGGTTGGAGGTAGTTTGGGTGCTCGTGGGATTAACGAAGCTATTGATGCAGGCCTAAAAAGTATTGCCGATAATAATATTCAACTTATTTGGCAAACAGGAAAATTATATTTCAAAACTGCAATAGATAAAATGCAACCATATATTCATCAAAATATGAATGCCGTTGATTTTATTTCACGTATGGATTTGGCTTATTCAGTGGCCGATTTAGTGATTTCTAGAGCAGGCGCTGGGGCAATTTCAGAATTGTGTGTTGTTGCCAAACCTTCTATTTTAGTCCCATTACCAAGTGCTGCAGAAGATCATCAAACCAAAAATGCAATGGCGTTAGTTAACAAAAATGCAGCAGTTTTAGTTAAAGAAATAGATGCTAAAAATAATTTGGTAAATGAAGCTATTACATTAATAAAGCAAGATGAAAAATTAAAACAATTGAGTGAAAACGCCCAATCTTTATCTATGCCGGAGGCAACACATAAGATTGCATTGGAAGTTTTAAAATTAGCCAACTATAACATATAAATGCAGATCTTAAATTATAAATTATATTATTTCCTTGGCATTGGCGGAATCGGCATGAGTGCTTTAGCTCGTTATTTTAATCATTATGGAAAAACTGTATATGGGTATGATAAAACTGAAAGTAGGTTAACAAAACAATTAGAAGATGAAGGAATCCATATTCATTATGATGATGATGTTGTTTTACTTAAAAAAATTATTGCTGAATTTGATAAGGAAGAGGTTTTATTTATCTATACACCAGCTATTCCTAAAAACCTTGATGAATTAATTTTTTTACAAAAAAAAGCATTTAAACTTCAAAAGCGTGCTTGGGTTTTAGGTGAAGTAACTAAACAATTTAAAACAATTGCAATTGCTGGAACTCATGGAAAAACAACAACAACAGCATTAGTAACACATATTCTAAAAACAGCAGACATTAATTGTTTTGCCTTTTTAGGTGGTATTTCGCAAAATTACAATACTAATTTAATACTAGGCGATGCTAATGATTCAAACGCATTTGTTGTAGTTGAAGCCGATGAATACGACCGTTCTTTTTTAACCTTGCATCCTTTCATTTCAGTTATAACAAGTGTAGATGCAGATCATCTAGATATTTACGGAAGTCAAAATGAAATGCACCAAAGCTATCTGCAATTCGCGTCACAAACTCAAAAAAATGGCGTTTTGATTGTTAAAAAAACTGTTGATAACGATTTGAATATCAAAGATAAAAGACTCATCTACTCACTAAATTTAGATACAGATTTTTCTGCAAATGAAATTCATATTGTTGATGGGCAGTTTTGTTATAACATCAATAGTGTGATAGAGTCTGTAAGTCAAGTAGCTATTGGCTTACCTGGCTTGCACAATGTAGAAAATTCAATTGCAGCTGTTGCAGTTGCACAGCAATTAGGTATTAAGGGTGATGTGATTAACAAAGCCTTACGTTCTTTTAAAGGTGTAAAAAGAAGATTTGATTACCGCGTAAAATCAAAATCTATAATTTATATAGATGATTATGCGCATCATCCGGAGGAGTTAACAGCAGCCATTACTGCCGCTAAACAATTATATCCAGATAAAATCATAACAGGTATTTTTCAACCTCATTTGTTTTCTCGAACACGTGATTTCGTTAATGAATTTGCAGCAAGTTTGGATTTACTAGATGCGTGTGTATTATTAGATATTTATCCTGCCCGCGAGCAACCTATTGAAGGTGTAAGTGCACAATGGTTACTTGATAAAATGAGTTGTAAAAATAAAAGCTTGGTAAAAAAAGAACATGTAATTGATTTTCTGAAAACGCAACATTGTGAAGTTATATTGACCTTAGGTGCTGGAGATATTGATACATTGATTGAGCCAATTGAAGCATATTTAAAACAAATAGAATTGTAAAGTAAATTTAAGCACTAAAAAACAAGGTTTCGTAACAGAGCCTTGTTAAAGTAAAATGAAGGTAAATAAAAAAATAATAATAAGTTTCGTTCTTTGGATTATTGGATTATCAATGCTAGTATTTTCATTAGCATTCGCTACAGCAAAGCAAAAAAAGGTTGAAATACAAAATTTAAGTATTTCTATTGCCAATACTGAAGTGAATGATATTATTGATGAAGATGATTTAAAACGTTATTTACAAGATAGGCAAGACACCATTGTAAACACGGAAATAAAAAATCTTGACATTACTACTATTGAAAAAGCTTTAAATGCACATCCTGACATTGAAAATGCAGATGTTTCAGTTGATATTAATGGAGATGTTAATATTAATGTATTACAGCGAACGCCTATTGTGAGAGTGTTTAATTTAGATGGTGAAAGTTATTATATCGACACGCAATCTAAACTTATGCCATTGAGTGAATCACAAACAGCAAGAGTATTAATTGCAAGTGGTTTTATTTTTGAACCTTATTCAAGAAGAGTAATGACTCCTGTTAATATTATTGCAAAAAATGAAATTTATAGTAGGTTTAGTGTCCTCGATGATATTTATGTGATGGCTGATTATATAAGAAAAGATAGTTTGCTAAATAATTTAGTGCATCAAATAAAAGTCTTGCCAAATAAAGAATTTGAATTGTATTTAGCTATTGGTAATCATAAAATAATGTTTGGAGAAGCAATTGACATAGAAGAAAAATTTAAGAAATTAAAATTGTTTTATACCGATGGATTAAATAAAACAGATGGTTGGAATAAATACTCAATAATTAATATAAAATATAAAAACCAAGTGGTTTGCACTAAAAAATAAAATATCATTTATGGACGATAATCAAACACAACAAAACGATAACATTATTGGCGACTTAGTTGTAGGCCTAGATATTGGTACTACAAAAATAGCTGCCATTGTTGGGTATAAAAACGAATTTGGTAAAGTTGTCATTCTTAGTATTGGTAAAGCTGAATCTCTTGGTGTTCAACGTGGAGTTGTTGCTAATATTGAGCAAACAATTGAATCGATTAACACAGCTGTAAAATTAGCCGCTGATAAAGCTTGTATCGATATTGAAGAAGTAATTGTAGGTATTGCAGGGCAACATATTAAAAGTATGCAGCATCGTGGCATGATTACTCGTAAATCTTTAGATGAAGAAGTAAATCAAAATGATGTGGATAATTTGATTGATAACATGCACCGTTTGGTGATGAATCCTGGCGAAGAAATTATTCATGTTATTCCTCAAGAATACATTATTGATAACGAAGGTGGGATTAGAAATCCAATCGGACATTCAGGTATGAGATTAGAAGGAAATTTTCATATTATCACAGGCCAAGTTTCAGCTGTAAAAAATATTTTTAAATGTGTGAGCCGTGCTAATTTAATTACAGCTGATTTACATTTAGAACCATTAGCAAGTGCTGATGCTGTTTTAAGTGATGAAGAAAAAGAAGCTGGTGTTGTATTAGTTGATATTGGAGGCGGAACAACAGATGTAGCTATTTTTTATGATGGAATCATTAGACACACTGCCGTTATTCCATTTGGTGGAAATATAATCACAGAAGATATTAAGGAAGGATGCGGAATTATTAAAACACATGCTGAACAATTAAAAATGAGATTTGGTTCTGCACTTGAACAAGAAAGTCAAAAAAATGAAGTGATTTCCATTCCTGGTTTAAGAGGTCGTCCTCATAAAGAAATTTCTGTAAATACCTTAGCCCAAATTATTGAAGCTCGTATGGAAGAAATTTTAGATTTAGTATTATTTGAAATTAAAAACTCTGGTTACGAAAGAAAATTAGCTGGTGGCATCGTTATCACAGGTGGTGGTTCACAATTAAAACACTTGAATCATTTAGTAATGAGACAAACTGGGTTAGATTGTAGAATTGGAACACCAAACGAGCATTTAGCCGGGGCGGATGACGAATTAAAAAATCCTATGTATGCCACCGCAGTTGGATTAGTGATGAAAGGTATTGAAAAATATGAACGCGAATCGAAACGAGGAATTAATACAACTAAAATAAAAGAAGAGCCAATTGTTGAATCCAAAGAAGTGAAAAAGAAAGAGGAGAAAAAAGTAACGGAACATTCATCAAAAAAAGTTGGAAGTTTTTTATCAGATATTTTAAATAAAACAAGAGACTGGATTTCCGATGACGTTGAATAATCTATTGAATAAAAATAAACTAACTACTAAATACTAAGATTAAAATTTAAAACTAAATACCATGATGCAATTCGAATTATCAGAAAATGAAGAAAGTTCAATTATAAAAGTAATTGGAGTTGGCGGAGGCGGAAGTAACGCAGTTAATCACATGTTCAAACAAGGGATTAAAGGTGTTGATTTTATTGTGTGTAACACTGATAAACAAGCCTTATTAAAAAGTCCTGTTTCTCATAAAATTCAATTAGGAAATTCTTTAACGCGTGGTTTAGGTGCTGGAGCTAAACCTGAAGTTGGGAGAGACTCAGCTTTAGAAAGCATTGATGAAATAAAAAACATATTGAAAGATAATACCGAAATGGTATTTATCACTGCTGGTTTAGGCGGTGGCACGGGTACTGGTGCAGCTCCTGTGATTGCTTCTATTTCGAAAGAATTAGGAATTCTTACAGTTGGCATTGTTACCATCCCATTTTCTTTTGAAGGAAAAAAACGTAGAGAACAAGCCGAAAAAGGTTTGGAGGAAATGAAAAAATACGTTGATACATTAATCGTTATTGGTAATGATAAATTACGTGAAATATATGGTAGTTTAAAAATGACGGAAGCATTTGCTCATGCAGATAATGTTTTAACAAGTGCAGCAAAATCTATTGCTGAAATAATTAGTCTACACATGCATGTGAATGTTGATTTTAATGATGTGAAAACAGTTATGCAAGATAGTGGCGTAGCTATCATGGGTTCTGCTATCGCAAGCGGTGAAAAAAGAGCTATACGTGCTGTAGAACAAGCATTAGTTTCTCCTTTATTGAATGATAATGATATCAGTGGCGCTCGTCATGTATTATTAAATATCATGAGTGGTAGTGATGATATTGAAATGGATGAATTTGGTGAAATCACTGATTTTATTCAAGATGCTGCTGGTGGAACAGCAGAACTAATTACAGGTTACGGAACTGATCCATCTTTAGGTGATAATGTTTCTGTAACTATTATTGCTACTGGTTTTAATGCAAAAATGAGTACAGGATATGAAGCGCCTGTTTTTGCTGAAAGAAAATTGGTAAGATTTGATGAAGCGATTGTTACTAAAATTGAACCCGTTCAAACTACCATCATCGACGAAATAGAAAAAGTTGAGCCGTTTGTTTTCTTAAAAGATGAACCTTCGGAGATGCCCGTATCAACTACTAATGATATTGAATTAACTGCTGCTAATAATGTCATTATTGAAGATGAGATAAAAGAAATGAGCGTATTTAAGTTAGAAATTGAAGAACCGGCAGTAGAAGAAAAAAATATTTTACCATTGTTTGAAACACCCATTGAAACACCTACTGAAAATATTGAAGTTGCTAACTCTCAATTTATAATAAATGATGTAACTGATCGTTCAAATGAAATTGTAAATCAAAAATCATCAGAAGATATAACAAGAGAAGAACAAATTCGTTTAGCACAAGATCGTATCAAAAAATTAAAAGAGTTAACACTTAAAATGAAAACACCAGAAGGTCTTTCTCATTTAGAAAAAGAATCAGCTTGGCAACGTAAACAGGTAAGTTTAGATACGACATCTACACCTTCAACTGATTCACAAGTGTCTCGTTTTACGTTAGGTGAAAGTGATAATAAGAATATTGAAATCCGTTCTAATAATTCATTTTTACATGATAATGTAGATTAGTAGTTTAAGCAAATTTTTTAAAAGCCCATTTAGTATTCTAAATGGGCTTTTTAATTATACCTATCCTTACGTCAAAAATGTAACAAAATGTCTCTAACATGGCCATATTACCTCCTAATCATTCATTTTTTCATCATTCATTTGACATTTTGTCATTTTTACGCTATTGGTATAAACTTTGCCTATCATTGTTAGATAAAATTTATATTCTTACCTACATAAAATAATAAGATACGATGAGTACAAAAACAACAACCGGAAAAATTAATGTTCAAACGGAAAATATTTTCCCGATTATTAAAAAATTTCTTTATAGTGATAACGAAATATTTTTACGCGAATTAGTTAGTAACGCAACAGACGCTACTCAAAAATTAAAAGCCTTAACCTCTATGGGTGAAGCAAAAGGAGAATTAGGAGATTTAAAAATTGAAGTTGTTATAGATAAAGACGCCAAAACCATTACCATTAAAGATAAAGGTCTTGGAATGACTAAAGACGAAATTGAAAAGTACATTACTCAAATTGCGTTTAGTGGTGCTGAAGAATTCGTTCAAAAATACCAAGATAAAGTAGATAAAAATGTTGTGATCGGACATTTTGGTTTAGGCTTTTATTCAGCGTTTATGGTCGCTCAAAAAGTTGAAATATTTTCTTTGTCTTATAAAGAAGGATCAAAGGCTGTGCGTTGGGAGTGTGATGGAAGTCCTGAATACCAAATTGAAGAAATAGATTCTAAAACGGAACGTGGAACTAACATTGTATTGCATGTTGCAGAAGATAGTTTAGAGTTTTTAGAAACTCAAAAAATTGAAGGACTTCTTAAAAAATATTGCAAATTTTTACCAGTTGAAATTGTTTTTGGAACTAAAAAAGAATGGATTCCAAATGGTGAAAAAGATGAAAAAGGCATTGAAAAAGAAACAGAAATTGATGTTGAAAATATCATCAATAATCCAAATCCAGCATGGATTCGTAAACCAATTGATTTAAAAGACGAAGATTATAAAGCGTTTTACCGCGAGTTGTATCCTATGCAATTTGAAGAGCCTTTATTTCATATTCATTTAAATGTGGATTATCCATTTAACTTAACTGGTATTTTATATTTCCCTAAATTATCTAACAAATTTGAAGCGCCGAAAGACCGTATTCAATTATACAGCAATCAAGTGTTTGTTACTGATAACGTAGAAAATATTGTACCCGATTTTTTAACGATGTTGCGCGGTGTAATTGATAGTCCAGATATTCCATTAAACGTTAGCCGTAGTTATTTGCAAGCAGACAGTAACGTTAAAAAAATATCAGCACACATCACTAAAAAAGTAGCAGATAAATTAGACGAATTATTTAAAAAGGATCGTCCTGATTTTGAAACGAAATGGGATGACATTAAAATATTTGTTCAGTACGGATTAATCAGTGATGAGAAATTTTACGAAAAAGCGTCTAAGTTTACTTTATTAAAAAACACAGAAGGTAAAGCATTTACGTTTGATGAATATGATGCACATGTTAAAGCAAATCAAACTGATAAGGATAATAAATTAGTGTTTTTATATGCAACCAATGTGGATGAACAACATACGTACATTGATGCTGCAAAATCACGTGGCTATGATGTATTGCTAATGGATTCTCCTTTAGATGCACATTTAATTAATAGTTTAGAAAGTAAATTAACGAATACACAATTTGTAAGAGTTGATAGTGATACGGTAGAAAAATTAATTAAAAAGGATGATGGCCAAGTCAGTAAATTAACGGAAGACGAACAAACAAAATTAAAGCCTGTGATTGAAGGAGTGGTTGCAAAAGAAAAATACTCAGTTCAATTTGAAAGCTTAAGCGAAACAGATTCTCCGATGTTAATTACACGTCCTGAGTTCATGCGCCGTATGAAAGATATGCAAGCCATGGGTGGCGGAGGCGGCATGAATTTTTATGGTTCAATGCCTGATATGTATAATTTGGTAGTTAATTCAAATCATCCATTAATAAGCAAAATTTTAGCAGAAACAGATGCTACTAAACAAAGCCAATTAGCTAAGCAAGCAGCTGATTTAGCTTTATTAGCACAAGGTTTATTAAAAGGCGAAGAACTAACTAAGTTTGTTAAACGCTCTGTTGAAATGATTAACTAATCATTAAACCTTAACTAAATTAAAAGCTTTCCTTAATTATTTAAGGAAGGTTTTTTTTATATACTTATTTTTTTAAGTGATTGGTAGAAAAAAATAGTATTGTATAGGCTAAAGAAAGTTAATGAGCGTTTTTGTAAAATTTACTCATGAGTACGATGTGAGGTAAACTAATACATGCCAAAAAAACAAAAGCAATAGCTGCAATCTCATGTTCAGAAAAAGAACTAGTCATGTTGGTCGTAAAAGTTAAAATGAGTAGTGCAAATGCGCCAAGTGTAAATGGCAATGCTTTTTTAAACAGACCTAATGAGTTTAGTTTTAATTCATGTTTTAAATGATTCCAAGAATTGATGCTGTGGTGAAGAATAAAATACAAACCAAATGCAATTATTAAAGGCATATTCCAGCCAATGAGGAGTGTAAATAGAATGGCAGTAATTCTATTTTTTTTAGTACTAAAGCTATAAGCACCTAGTGCTAATAATAGAATGACACAGCCAATTTTTGTTGATAATAAAAATGTTGAGTTATTTGTAAAAGTTAATGGTACATGAATAATTTTCTGAATGATATTAAAAGATTCAGTAGCATGCGAACACAGTATAAAACTTAGTATGCCAAAACCTAATAAAGTAGATTCAAAATAATCTTTGATAGATTGAATTTTCAAACCTTTATGGTGAAGCTCAGATTCGCCGAAATGAAATGAAGAAAAAAGTATAAAAACTAACAATGAAAAAATGGGAAAATAATTCCATATGATTAGATAACTTATTGCAATTGAAATATAATAAATAATAAATTTCACTAAGTTAATTTTTTTATTTTTTAAAGTGAGATGATCTAATGATCCATGTGGAATACCTACCAGAAAAAAGCCAATTAAGATTAGTAGATAACTAAAGTTTAACGCCCATTCTGGATTGATTAAATGAATCATAAAGTATATTGAGCTACTCAAGATAAGAATGAAAAATCGAAAATAATTTTCTAGTTTCATGTAAATGAATAAACTTTTAATAAATGTAAGTATAGGTAATCTAACAAATATGGCTATGTCTTGAATCAACGTTGTTTTTTCATCTAAAAAAAGAAACACACTACTAATATTTTTTTTAGTAAATAATTGAGTGAATATTTTTTTTCCTTCTTCTGGCCAATAGAGTAGGATAATGAGCAATAGTTTGTCGTAGAATTTAAATCTGTTCGTAGATTTAAGATTCGTTTTGTGAAATGATTTGAGATTATTTTGTTTGATTACCTCTGCTGTAAGATTTCCAAATTCAAACATTTTTTTAAATCCGTAACCCGTGCTTGGTTTTATTAAATTTGCACCCGTACCCGTGTTCAAAATTCCTGTGTTTTGATTAGGATTATTTCGGAAACTTGTCATTGGAATACAACCAGTTTCAGTGTCTATAATGGAGTAGTTACCAATTTCCTTTGTAATAAATTTATGGAGTAACTCTTTTGAATATTCTAATTCTATTTTATCTTTTCCAAATCGTGTTAATTCAACTAGTGCTTCGTTTTCAGAAAAAGGAAGTGTGTATACGAATTGCGTGTAATTACTTTGTTCAATATTAAAATTCATCATTTCAAATGAATCCTTATTGAATTTATTTTCCTCACATCTTATATGTAATCCATAGAATGATTGATGTAAATAAATATCCTGATATGGCAATTTTTCTAATGAGGGCGGCCTGCTATCGAGTGCAAATTTGGTTTTATATACATTCCCAGATTTCGTATTAATGCATTGAATGTTATTTTCTGTATGAAATTCAAAAGCTGTATCTCTAAATATATCAATTTGATATGGCTTTAATGCCTTAAGTGTATGATTGTATAAATCTAAACTTTTTATATAATAATAAGGTTGATCCTCAATGTCTTGTTTCTTATTGATCAGTTTTACTTTCTTATATTGATAAGAAATGATTGGGTTTAAATCAATGACAATGTCGTCTGTTGGTTTTGCCCAAAAACAAAATGTTTTATCGTTTATGTTTTTATGTTCGGGTTCAATGATCCCAATTTTTTTTCCGTGTAATAGGTTATGTTTAATGAGCGATAATAAAATCAAACTATTACTTGCTCCCAAACCAATAAATAAAAAATCATAAGTATCATTTTTTATGGGCTCGCAAATAGTAGAATTTGTAGTTATCATATGAAGTTATTCCTAAAAATTAGAGGCTTATATTATGAAATATAAGCCTCTAACAATAAGATATTTAGTAAATATTAATCTTCTGAGTTTCTACTTAAAGCATAGATAACTAAACCAAAGCCAATTTTATTAATAGCATCAGCAATGTTATAAACGATGTCCATTGCATGAGATGCAGCAGCAGGGTCAGCTACTAATTGAATTCCAAATAATCCACCTGGAGTTCCTAAGATATATCCTAAAGGATAAATTGCCCATCCTACTAA
>CANLAV010000074.1 GCA_947487905.1 Bacteroidota bacterium
AAGAAAGAAAACGAATTAAACAAGAATCTTTTAAAAACAGATTAAGAGAATATCAAAAATTTAAATTGAAATATCAGAAAAATAAATTAATTTTGAATTAACAAGAACACTCCTTAGTGAAAAGTTCAAATTACTTTGACGACATACAACTGCAGAAATATTAGAACTCGCTAACTTTAAAGTATTACAAGCAGAAAACGGTAAGATTGGCGTTGAAATGGCTAACTCAAATACGGTTGATTTAATTATTTGCGACATCATGATGCCTGTGCTAGATGGTTATGGTGTAATTCATTTGATTAGTAACAATCCTAAAACAGCCCTCATTCCGTTTATCTTTTTAACGGCTAAATCAGAACGTAATGATTTTAGAAAAGGCATGGAAATGGGTGCTGATGATTACATTTCGAAACCATTTGACGATATTGAATTATTAAAAGCAGTTGAAAGTAGATTAAAAAAATCAGAGCAATTAAAGGGCGATTATACTAGAGATGAAAAAGGCATAAATACGTTTTTGGATGACGTAAAATCGATACAAGAATTAAAAAACTTAAGTGAGACTGCCAAAGTAAAAAACTATAAAAAGAAAGAATTAATATATACAGAGGGTAATAACCCCAACTATCTGTACTTACTACAAAAAGGTAAAATAAAAACATTTAGAGCCCATGAATATGGCAAAGAGCTCATCATCTCCCTTTTAAAAGCAGGTGATTTTTTTGGTTACACCGTATTGTTAGACGAAACACCATACAATGAGAGTGCTGAAGCGCTTGAAGAATCAAGCGTTGTGATGATACCTAAAGAAGATTTTTACGCCTTACTGAACAACAATCATGGCGTGATGAAACAATTTGTGAAATTATTATCCAACGAAATTCAAGAAAAAGAAGAACAACTTTTAAAAATGGCTTATAGTAGCGTAAAAAAACGTGTAGCAGAAGCCTTAATTAAATTGCAAAAACAATATCAGCAAAATAGCAAAGATGCCTCGTTTAATATTTCTATTTCGCGTGAAGATTTAGCTAATATAGTGGGAACTGCTACAGAATCATTGATAAGAACATTGAGCGATTTTAAACACGAAGGCTTAATTGAAATTAAAGGAAGCAATATTACCATTGTTGATATCAATAAATTTGAAGCCTATATTAAAAAGTATTTTTAATATACTAATTAATAATCTGTTATTTATTCCTAATAGATTTTATCCAAAGCGAATCAGATACGAAAAAAAATAACAGAGACAATATTCTAAAAAATAGAAATAGCATACACTTTATAAAGTGATTTCTTTATAATAATGTTTAGAAAATTTTACCACAATGCGATAGGCAATGTAAGCAAATAATGGAGCTACAATCACATCATAGCTATAATTGACATGCTGCACTACTACGGCCAAAGAAACTGAAATGGCCGTCACTAAAAAAATACCCTTCAACCATTTATTAAGCGAAAAGAAAAAGAATAAGAATAAAGTTGATGCATGGCCACTAAACAACAAATTTTTAATATGGTGATGCTCTGAATAAACCGATGATGGCAAAAACTCCTGATGCAAAGGAATGATTGCTAAAGGTGATTCTAAAGGAAGAAAAAATAAAGTGACAATTCTTAGAAAAGTAAGAATGCCATACATTTGCAATAAATGCAAACATTTGTAAGGCGACCCAAAAGCATAACTCACAGCAACAATGGCAGTGAAGTATGTAGCGAAAAAAATGAAAAAGGAAACATCATGGGGTTTGATGAAATTTAAAACAGGATCATAAAGTACATGTCCTTGAACTGTTTCAATGTATGCTAATAACATAGCGAATACTATTAAAATAACAGCTACTAAACTCAACGAAATCAAAAATCGATTTCTGAAATGCTTATCTGATAAGGCTATTTTCCAATTGTAAAACATGCTGCAAGTATAATCATTTTTGTGATTACATAAGTGTTAAAACTTCATTTGTAACTTTAAATTGAGCTGTCTTCGTGTTAAATAATTTGGCACCGCGTACTGACGATTCGTGACATCCGTTACCCAAGTGTAAGAAACTGTATTGTTTACTTGCAATAAATTAAATACTTCAATACTAATAAACATGTCTTTTAAATGATGAAACGGATTATGTTTTGAAACCGTTTGTCCCTCTTTTATTATTTGATAAGCGAAACCAATATCTACTCGACGATATGGAGGCATTCTAAAAATTTGTTTCCAACGCTCGTGATCGGGTGGGCCAAATGGTAAGCCTGAACCAAACTGCATATTTAAATACATTTTACAGGCTGGCAACATTGGTAAATAATCTTGAAAAAACATACCAAACGTCACACGCTGATCGGTTGGCCTTGGAATGTAGCCAGGATTTACAACCGAGCTATCAGTTGCTTTCGTATCAAACGTATAACCATTAATAATTTGTTCCCCACTTGCATTAAAGTAAGTAACTTTTCTATCGTCAGTAATGTTTTCCATGGTTTTTAAAAATCCAATGGTAGCCCACGATTCGATGCCTTTAATAAAATCGCCATTAATTCTTACATCAGCTCCTGTCGTGTAACCAATAGAATTATTTTTTGCAAAATAACGAATGCGTGTATTGTCAACTTCATATGGAATTAACTGTTTCATTTCTTTATAATACGTGGCAATGATTAATTTGAAAGGGCGATTCCACATACGGAAATTATAATCACTAGATAATAAATAATGAATAGATTGTTGTGCTTTGATTTGAGGATTGATTTGTCCGTCAAAGCCACGCATTTCGCGGTAAAAAGGAGGTTGATAATAATAACCCCAAGATGCTCTAAATAAAACATCTTTTTTCCAATTGGGTTTATATGAAAGTGTAACACGAGGAGATGTAACCGTTTGTTTATTAAAGTCCCAATAATTAGCTCGCAAGCCAGCTGTAACAGACAATTCTGAGGAATCCGATAATGATATCGTTTTAGCATATTGCATGTAACCTTGCACACGATTGGTTTCTAAATTTATCTTAGTTTTTACAACATCCAATAAATTTATTTCATTGGGATTGTATGGACTCACATAACCAGCAGAATCAATAGTTCGCCATTCACTTAGTTTATCATTAATGATTTCATGTTGCAATCGAGCGCCCCAGGTAAACTCACTATTTTTTGAAATATAACGTGTTCCTTTATGTTCAACGTTCATCACAGTGGCATCAATTCTGTTTCGTCCAAAATTTAAAAATGTACCAACACCACGATTGAAAGCTACTTGACCAAAATTATCTTTACCAAAATCCGCTTCTAACTGATCGATGTAATATTGACCTTGCACATTAAAATGTTCTTGCTCTTGCGCATGGTAAGCCGATATAATGAGTTTTAATTTTGTTTTTGGATTAGGGCGATACGTGGTGGAAACGCCTCCCATAAATGTATTGTAGCTCGTTTCTTCTCGGCCATCAAAATAAATTTTTAAACTCACAGCATTATTAACTGTGCCAAAGGTTGTTTCTCTAGTTTCAGGAATAACCGTGTATTTATTACTGGCAATATTTCCTAAAACCTCAACACTCCATTTTTCGTTTAAAGTAACCGTGATAAATGTTTGCACATCATAAAAACGTGGACGGTATTCTCCTTTTGTATCAAGCCCTTTTAATAAATATGAATTGGATTTATAGCGCGAACCTAAACTCCATGCTACAACTCTGTTTTTTGAAACACCTTCTAAATGCATGGCGCCACCTAATAAACTGCCGCTTACACCACCTGCAAATTTCAATGGCTTTTTATACGTAATATCTAACACAGACGACATTTTATCTCCATACTTGGCTTCAAATCCTCCTGCCGAAAAATTGATGTTACTAACCATATCTGGATTTGCAAAACTCAATCCTTCTTGTTGCCCACTGCGTGCTAAAAACGGACGATACACTTCAATGTCGTTAACGTAAACTAAATTCTCATCAAAATTTCCTCCTCTTACCGAGTAACCACTTGTTAACTCGTTATTACTACTCACACCAATTTGTGTTTTGATTAATCCTTCAATGCCACCACCAACATTGGGAATGTAAAAGAAATTTTTCGGGTCGATGTGAATTGATTCGGTAGTGCGATTTTCGGCTACAATTTCAATCACTTGAAATTCTTTGGCATCTAAAGCCGCATTTAAAATTATTTTTTCGTCAGACTTAGCACGTATTTTTTTATTGAGTTGCTTATAACTCATATTGTAGACAGAAATCGTAATGTCTTTATTGGCTGGAATGACTAACGTGTAATTTCCTTTTTTATCAGACACCGTTATTTTTGAACCATCTTCTAAAACCGCTATTTGAACATCTTGCACAGGATCACCATCGGCATCTTTAACCACACCAGAAATGGTAGCCGTTTGACTCAACCCAATGATGGAAGCCAACATAAATAAACAGGTATAGATGTTTTTCTGTAACACGTGGTTTATAACGAATGTGAATAGTAAATATTGTTAAAGAAACTCAATCCGTTTTAAAATTTACAAGTTAAAATTCTTTTGTGCTTGCATCGCAATTTCATTGCCGTAAGCTAAAGAGGCAGTAGCTGCTGGCGATGGCGAATTAATCACGTGCATCGAATTTCCTTTAAACTCAATTTTAAAATCATCTTCCATATTTCCTTCGCCATTTAAGGCCATGGCTCTAATACCACAACGATCAGCAGGCTCAATATCATCCATTTGTAAATCAGGAATTAATTTGCGTAATCGATTTAAGAAATACGTTTTACTAAAGGCTCCACGGTATTCGTCTAAACCAAATCGCCAATGTTTTTTAAAGAACTTCCATGTGCCCATAAAACCAAAGGCTTCCAAGGTATCTTTTAAATTAAAAGCTGTTTTGCTATAACCTTCGCGATCAAATACAAATACGGCATTTGGCCCACACTCTACTCCACCTTTAATCATGCGCGTGAAATGAACACCTAAAAATGGAAATTCAGGATTAGGAACTGGGTAAATTAAATTCTTAACTTTTTGTCTGCCTTTTTCTGTTAAATCATAATAATCACCTCTGAAGCCAACAATAGCTGAATCGGTTTTAACATGATCTTTTTTTGTAATTCTATCAGCTTGTAAACCTGCGCAAGAAATAACGTACTTAGCATTAAAGGTTCCTTTTTCGGTAACGACGTCAGTTGTTGTATCTTTTTTAATGAAATCAATGACTTTATGCTCCGTTAATACTTTACTACCGTTATTGTTGGCATGTATAAGTTCCACGTATTTGCGGGCCACATCAGCATAATCAATAATACCTGTGCATGGCACCCAAATGCCCGCAATGCCAACACAATGTGGCTCAATCTCTTTAATACGTTTGGCATCAATCAATTCGATTCCTTCTACACCATTTGCCACACCATTATTAAATACTTTATGCATTTGTTCCAACTCGCTTTCTTCGGTGGCTACAATAATTTTACCACACACATCGTGAGGTATATTGTGTTCTTTAACAAAAGCCATCAATTCTCTTCGGCCTTCCACGCATTTAATAGCCTTGTAAGAACCCGGTTTGTAATAAATACCCGAATGTATTACGCCCGAGTTATGCCCCGTTTGGTGGGCTGCTACTTCTTTTTCTTTTTCTAAAACTAAGATGGTTAAATGTGGATGATGTTGATTAAGTTTAAAAGCGGTTGCTAAACCCACAATTCCGCCACCAACAACAATTATATCAAAATTTGTATTGCTCATTTAAAAAGGATTGTAATTTTGCATCAAATATACCAATTTAGCACTTAATTTTACTAATACCATCCAATAATGAAGATAATTTGCATAGGCAGAAATTACGCCGAACACGCCAACGAAATGAAAAGTGAAGTTCCTATAGAACCTGTGTTTTTTATGAAACCAGACACAGCTTTACTTAAAGACAATGAACCATTTTATTTCCCAGATTTTACAAAAGATTTGCATCACGAAATTGAAGTAGTTTTAAAAATATCTAAAGTAGGAAAACACATTGCAGAAACCTTTGCTCACAAGTATTACGAAGAACTCAGTGTGGGTATTGACTTTACAGCCCGCGATTTACAAGCACAATGCAAAGCAAAGGGTTTACCTTGGGAAAAAGCAAAATCCTTTGACTGCTCTGCTCCTATTGGAAAATTTGTAAAGAAAAGCGAATTAGGTGATTTACAAAACTTACACTTCGACCTCAGCATCAATAACGAACTACGACAAAAAGGAAACACCAACGATTTACTATTTTCGTTTGACAAAGTAATTGCTTATGTGTCGCAATTTGTAACGCTTAAAGTGGGTGATTTAATTTACACGGGAACTCCAGAAGGCGTTGGCCCCGTTGCCATTGGAGATAAACTAAAAGGCACACTGAATGGTGTGGAACTCTTTTGTTTTGAGGTAAAATAAGTGAAATATATAATATGTTAAAAAAGCATCTTCAAAAATTATTGAAGATGCTTTTTTTTATATTTGATTTTTGCGTTACGAATTGACTACCTCAGGCATCGGTTTTGAAAAGTTCAGACATCAGAATTGGTGGCTGAGGCACTCGAAGCCACCAATAATAAACTCGGAGGCACCAACAAAAAAAACCCGATTAAAATTAATCGGGTTTTTTAATATGTGAAAGTTAAAATTATTTAACTGCTTTCTTTTGAATTTTTTCGCGGATACGGGCTGCTTTACCAGTACGCTCACGGATATAAAATATTTTAGCTCTACGAACAATACCAACTTTATTTAATTCGATTTTATCGATAAAAGGAGATGCAACAGGAAAAATACGCTCAACACCAACACCGTTAGAAATTTTACGAACAGTGAAAGAAGCTGTTGAAGGCTCATTTTTACGTTGAATAACTACACCAGAAAACTGCTGAATACGCTCTTTTTCACCCTCTTTAATTTTGTAATGAACGGTAATAGTATCTCCAGCTTTAAATGTTGGATGAGCAACTTCTGTTTTTAATTGTTTTTTTACGTAGTCTAATAATAAACTCATGGTTTCTTAATTTTAAAATTTATCATTTTTGGCATTCATTGCACCATGCAATCAGAGGCTAAAAAGTGGAGGGCAAATATAGTATTAAATCTTTTAATGTTCAAATTATATTTTACTTTATTTTTTTAACTAAAAAAGGCTGCAAAAAGCAGCCTTTTTTATAGTTTGTATGTCAACTTACTCAGCCGTTTCTGGCTTAGGCATCGTTGCTTTACGAGATAATTTCGCTTTTCCGTTTTTAAGATCCGTACCAATGTATTTCACACTAATTACTTGTCCTTCCTTCAAAATTCCTTCTAAAGAATCTAAACGTTTCCAATCTACTTCACTAATGTGTAATAAACCTTCTTTACCTGGCATAAACTCAACAAATGCACCATAAGGCATAATTGATTTTACAGTGGCTTCGTATGTTTCACCAACTTCAGGTATTGCAACTATTGATTTAATACGCGCTACGGCTGCTTTTAAATCTTCTAATTTTTCTGCAAATATTTCAACACGTCCAGCGTTATCAACTTCAGTAATTGAAATCGTAGCACCTGTTTTCTTTTGAATATCTTGAATTACTTTTCCTCCAGGTCCGATGATAGCTCCAATAAATTCTTGAGGAATAATAATAACTTCAAAGCGAGGAACGTTTTCGTTGTATTCTGCACGAGGTTCAGTAATGGTTTTCATAATTTCACCCATAATGTGTAAACGACCTTCGCGAGCTTGCGCTAAGGCTTTTTCCATTACTTCGTATGGTAAACCATTTACTTTTAAATCCATTTGTACAGCTGTAATACCATCTTTAGTTCCACAGATTTTAAAATCCATATCACCTAAATGATCTTCATCACCTAAAATATCAGATAATACAGCGTATTGACCTTTATCGTTAGTAATTAAACCCATTGCAATACCTGTAACTGGTTTTGCAATTTTTACACCTGCATCCATTAAAGCTAAAGTACCAGCACAAACAGTTGCCATTGATGAAGAACCGTTAGATTCTAAAATATCAGAAACAACACGAACTGTGTAAGGAGTATCAGTTGGGATAACTTTAGATAATGCACGCATTGCTAAATTACCATGTCCAACTTCGCGACGACCAACGCCACGGTTAGGTTTAGCTTCACCAGTTGAAAAACCAGGGAAGTTATAATGTAAAATAAATTTAGTTTCTCCACGGTAAAAAGCACCGTCAATCATTTGTGCATCTTTACCAGTTCCTAAAGTAACTGTTGTAAGTGATTGAGTTTCTCCACGTTGAAAAATTGCTGAACCGTGTGCCGCAGGTAAATACCCTACTTCACTCCAAATTGGACGAATTTGATCAGTTTTACGACCATCTAAACGAATTTGAGTATCTAAAGTAGCTTGACGAACTGCATCGTATTCTACATCATGATAATATTTGTTTATAAGCGCTTCTCTATCTTTTAATTCCTCAGCTGTAAACGTTTGTTTGTATTCAGTTAAAACTGCTTTAAAAGCAACTTTACGCTCATTTTTATTTGGATTACCTTGTTTTGCAACAGCATAAACTTTATCGTAAGTAGCTTTAGAAACTGCTGCTTTTAAATCAGCATCATTTAATTCGTGGCAATATTCACGTTTTGGTTTTAAACCTGCTTTAATAGCAAATTCTTTAATAGCTGTAATTTGAACTTTAATTGCTTCGTGAGCAAATTTAATAGCTTCTAACATTTCTGCTTCTGAAACTTCGCTCATTTCACCTTCAACCATTGAAATATCAGTTTCAGTAGCTGCAACAATCATTTCTAAATTAGCAGTTGCTAATTCGTCAATGTTTGGATTGATACATAATTTACCATCAATTTTAGCAACACGAACTTCTGATATAATTCCGTTAAAAGGAATATCAGATACAGCAACTGCTGCACAAGCCGCTAAACCAACTAATGCATCAGGCATTGTTTTTTTATCAGATGAAATTAATGAAATCATGATTTGAGTATCCGAATGGTAATCATCTGGAAACTGTGGACGCATAGCTCTATCTACAATACGAGAAATTAATACTTCGTAATCTGATAATTTTGCTTCTCTTCTAAAAAATCCGCCAGGGAAACGACCTGTAGCCGCATATTTTTCTTGATAATCTACCGTTAAAGGTAAAAAATCAATTCCTTCTTTAGCATCTTTGTTACTTACTACAGTAGCTAAAATCATAGTGTTACCTAATTTTACTACTACTGCTCCATCAGCTTGTTTAGCTAATTTCCCTGTTTCAAGGGTTACTATTCGTCCATCTCCTAAGTCGAACGAATGTTGAATTCCAATTTGTGACATCGTGTTTTTTTGTTTTGTGTACCAACGTTTTTGGTACGGGTTTATATTTATGTTCTATTTTTTCAGGCTCAAATATAATAAGAAAGGCATCCCGATTTCTCAGAATGCCCCTTTACTATGTTAAATTATCATTACTATTTACGTAAATCTAATACTTTAATAATAGCACGGTAACGCATAATGTCCGTGTTTTTTAAGTAATCTAATAATGCACGACGCTTTCCTACTAAGTTTAATAGAGCACGTTGTGTTCCAAAATCTTTTTTGTTAGATTTTAAATGACCTGTTAAATGGTCTATACGGTGAGTAAATAAAGCAACTTGAGATTCTGCTGAACCTGTGTTTTTATCGCTACCACCGTGTTTTTTAAAAATGTCTTTTTTTACTTCTGATGTTAAATACATATTATTCTTCTTTTATTATTATCTTTAAATAGGGCTACAAATATAAGTAATTTTGTTATATCTACAACTTTTATGATGAATTATCACTACTTTTTTTAGTTTTTTTAAGTAAAATACCCTTTCCGTTTATTTTATTTAGTAATAACAATCTTTTTTGTCACCATTTGACTTGAATTAACTTTGCAATTCACAAAATACAATCCACTTTGTAAGGATTGCGTATTGATTGTATATAAATCAGAACCTACATTGTCTATAGCACCAACTAATACCTCTTTACCAGTTAAATCAGTCATTGTGTAATGCAAAGTGGCTCTCTCTTTTACATCTAATAAAATATTGAATTCGTTGCTAGCAGGATTTGGAAACAACTGAAAATCAAGATTGGATTGAGTGATTTCGTTTACAGGCAAATAATAACCAACTGTAAAACGTTCTTTAATTTGACATCCAAAATCGCCACTGAAGTTTTTAATAACGGTTGGTGTTATCGAAGAATTAAATCGTATGATTCCTGTTCCAGGGTTAACAGGATAAGATGAATAAGCCCACCAACTAATACCATCACAACCATCATCATCCATGGTAAATGTATAACATCCATTTGGTAAACTTACGGTATCAACATACAAACCAACAGTTGCGGTTGATGTTGCATAATTGTTATTTACTCGACTTTTAACAACAACACCTGCATCATTGGTTATTTTCCATGTCGTTTCACTGTATATGCCATTAATCGGACTAACCGATTTGTTAGCTTTAAAAAACACAACAAATTTATTTGGATACGACTTCACATCAACAAACTTTGATGTATACACATTATTAAACGTGTTTTGATCACCAACGATACCATTTACTTTATGAATAGTTACTTCAAACACATTTGATTCGTTGCCGTTAAACATGCTGATACTTGGTCCTAAATCAACAATAGTATCTTGTAAGAAATTTAAATTTCCCGTAAACGTGTAAGTGCTAATAGCACCTCCTCTTAATTTATAATGAAGTACAACGTTTGTGAGTGGAGTTGTTCCAGTATTTTTAATTTTCACTTTAGGATTTGAACAAATGTTATTCGAACGGATATAATTAGCATCATCTGTTGGCGCCATAATATCTTCGATGGATGCATCTAAACTGTAATTAGGAGCGGCAAAAGTTACTAATTGTGAAACAACATTAAATCCTCCAGATGGCGAACTAGTCGTGTAAGGTTCGAAATCGATATCTGCGGTAAATGTTGCGGCCGAACTTGTATAAGGCGTCACATCATGAACAATAGGTTTAACAATATTACCGGGGCACCAATTTGCTCTATCATAAATCCAAGTTCCTGTTTGAGGAAAAATATCATTGAAACCACAATCTGATCGCCATAATTGTTTTTGAGAAATTTGAGTTCCATTGATCTTCATATCATAATATTTACTGCAAAATTCACCACAGCCATTATTATCAGAACCATGACCGCTTATGGTATTTCTAATAAATGCTTTTGCTACAGGAGCATTGTAAATACGTGGCTTAGGGATTAAATAATTTTCGATTGGATTGGCCGCGTTACCATAAGGATAATAGCCATCGTAAATATTTTTAATAGCGATATTATTCATTGGAGGCGTGCCTTCAATGAATTCTAT
>CANLAV010000075.1 GCA_947487905.1 Bacteroidota bacterium
AAAAGAAAATAATATTTTAAGTCTTACTATTTTCCATAAAAAAAGCCCTGAAAATTTCAGGGCTTTTTTTTCGTCATTCTGAACTTGATTCCATTTTTTGTCATTCTGAACTTGTTTCAGAATCTCATTTAACGAAAATGTTTTTTTTAATTTTCTACAGGTAAATAACTGTAATTTTTACTGTATTCCAACATTTGCTGGTGGAAGCTTTTAGGATATTCAACTTTCACATCTATTAATTTTCCACCTACGTATTCTGGAATTAATTTTGGTTGAATAAATCCTTGGTACGGTGCCATTTCTAATTTTGAAAAACGTCCTAATACTTCTTTATGCAATTCTAAATCAACTTTAACACCATAGTTTTCAATCAAGGCTTTTCCCGCAGCATAATCGCCTTGAGATTTAATGCGTTGAATTTCACTTAATAATTCGCCGAACAACACCCGTAATTTTTCATAATCATTCACGACAAAATACGTATTTCCAGCCATATTTTTTTTCTCAATAACTTGACTCGATTTTCCTTTTTCGTAAACCCATTTAGCAACCATTTGTCGGTTACGCATGTGTGCTTCTTCAATATTATCACCCAATTTTAAACGTGATAGTTGAATCATCAATCCTTTTGTAATGTATTCGTCATAGGATGCTTTTCCATATTCTAAAGATGGCATCACGCCTAAGCTAACTAATTTTTTATCCATTAAATAGTATAAGGCCACTAAATCCGCTCTACCTTCTTCTAAAGCCGATGCATAATTTTTTAACGTTTCATGTGGTTGTCCTACGCCTGGTTCTATTTGTCCACTCGCGTGTCCAATTACTTCGTGCATATCTGTGTGTAATTTATCCGCTAAGCCAGCATAATTCAATACGTTTTTCTTAATGGCATCATTAAAATAAAATTCATTTACGACACTTCCTCCAGCTGCTATGTCATATGCTTCTACAATGTTTCCTAAATTAACGGATTTTGAACCATGCGTTTCTCTAATCCATTCATTGTTTGGTAAATTAATACCAATCGGTGTAGACGGCGCAGAATCACCACTTTCCATCACCGCATTAATTACCTTAGCAGAAATTCCTTTGACGTTTTTCTTTTTATGTTGTGGCATTAAGGTTGAATTATCTTCAAACCATTGTGCATTGGCACCAATCGTTGCGATACGTTTAGAAGCTTCAAAATCTTTGACAGATACAACCGATTCGAACGAACCTTTTTTTCCTAATGGATCTTCATACACTTCTATAAATCCGTTTACCACATCTATTGCACTTTCGGTATCTTTTACCCAAGCAATATTATACTCATCAAAATCTTTTAACGATCCCGACTTATAGAATTGCACTAATTTTTCTAAAGCTACTTTTTGGTTTGTGTTTTCAGCAACTGTCACAGCTTTCTCTAACCAAAAAACAATTTTTTCGATGGCAGAAGAATACATGCCGCCTACTTTCCATACTTTTTCAACGATGGCACCATTCTCTTTTACCAACTTACTATTTAAGCCAATCATTTCTTTTGGTTTTGGCTCTGTGTTAGCCATTTTTTCATAAAATACGGTAGCCTCAGCTTGATTTACACCTTCGTAAAAATTGACAGACGAACTTAAAATCAAATCTTTATCAGCATCCAAACATACTTTTTTTTCTGCCACTGTTGGATCAAAAATCAAGGCAGTCATTTTTTCCGCAAACGTTGTGATGCTTTCGCCTTCTTTTAATGGCAAGGTTTTCACATCGGTTGCCTTCAGTAATTTCGTAAAATAATCAGGACTACAGGCTGGTATAAATTTTGCGCTGCTGTAATGATGATGAATCCCTCTGCTAAACCATAAACGCTTTGCGTACACTTCAAACAATTTATATTCAGGTGCATGCATATCGCCAGTATAACCAAGCACCATCGCATCAATCGTTTTACGGATTAATAAATTATGTTTGTAATTTTGATCCCAAATAATATCTCTGCCACATAATGCGGCTTCGGATAAATAATACAACAATTCTTTTTGCTTTAAACTCAAGGTTTCGAAACCTGGAATTTGATAACGTAAAATTCTTAAATCGGCAAATTGCTCCGATACATACTGAAATGGCCTTGCTTTATCTTTAGCAATAGCAGCTTGTTTCACGCTTTCTTTGGTTGGCATAGGTTTATTTTGGCTTTGCATGGTGCCTTGAAGCAACAATACAGTGATAGGTAAAATAATATATTTTTTCATGTGACACTAATTTTATACTACAAGTGTAAGTGTAATTAAGGGCTTTTGCAAACCGTATTTTAAAGAGTATTTTTGGGAATAAAAAAAACACCTATCATTTGATAGGTGTTTTAAAATCACATCATAATGTCCTATGATTGAAGGCACTTGTCTATTATCTATTTAATTTACCCAAGCGTGCAGTTGCTTTTACAGTTGTTTTTTTGAATATAAAACCGATACCTAAAATAGGTTTGAAAACTTTGGTTTCATACTGAGGATAAAATACCACATCATACCCTGGCTTTAAAACCATTAATTCATACAAGGCGTAACTGGTTGTTTTGTCAACTATGAAACCTCCCACTACTGGAATACTAGCTAAACTAATGCCTGCAGCTCCACCTTGCACATTACCCGATTTCTTGGTAAATAACCTCGCGAAATCAATACCAAATACTTTGGAACACTTTGCCTCTGCAGTTACTTGCTCCGACAAGGTAAAATCACTTTTTGTTAAATTAACTCTGGTGTTTGGTTCTCTCATGCTATGGTTGTATGCTGTACAGCTTGAAAATACCATTGCCACTAGGGCAACCATCACTGTTTTGAATATAACTTTTTTCATTTCGTTTTTGCGTAGTCGCCACGTTTTATGTTTAATTCCGTTTTTTTAAATGGGTTCTGGACTCCATGATTTAATTTTTAAACATACAAAAACTAACATGCAGTATGAAATATATTTTATACTTTTTCTATTCCAACATTTATTTTTGCCTCATTAAACAACTTTAGTTTTAAAAATAAGGAATTAAAAAAGAATAAATTAATCAACTAACCAAATATTCTCATGATTTAAAAATGTCCATTTATAAAGCTTGGCAGTGCTATAAAACATAAAAAAGCGAAGTTCATTTGTTTACACAAAAGTAAATCGCTCTTTAAAAAAAATAGTTTGATTGCCTTCTACTTAACTTACTTCGTAGCTCACATTACCTAGTTTGTCTAATTCATTCGTTAAATCGGTACTCACTGCAATTTTTCGGGATTTAGAAAATAATTTCACACTCATGTTTTCCAAGGCATCTTCTACAAAAAATTCGACATTGCATTTTCCTTGTGAGGTCACTAAAATGTTTTCAATGGAATTAATTAAATCGTCCGTTAAATAATTTACATCAATTCTTAATTTCATATTGGTAAAAATAGTTTCTTTCACATTTTCCAATAAATCCATTTTATTTATTTTTATTTCTAAACTTCCTGGTTGTCCGTATCGCTCTTGTATACGAGCCTTCACATGCACAAACAAATTGTTTACCATAAATTTATTGAACTCCACATAATCTTTAGAAAACAACATAATCTCTAATGCACCTTGGTAATCTTCAATAATTAATTTACCAAAGGCATTTCCTGTTTTACTTGTTCTGTTTTCAAAACCAGTAACCATGCCTGCAAACGATACTTCTTTTCCTTTAAAAGGTTCTAAGCCTGCTTTGAGTTGAGCGCAGGTAACATTACACTTGTGTTCAATAATTAATTTAAAGGGATCGAGCGGATGTCCCGAAATAAAAAATCCTACTACTTCTTTCTCTCTTCCCAATTGTTCGAGCTGTCCCCACGTTTCAATTTTTTGTGGCAATTGTGGTTCTGTAATTTCTATTTCATCATCACCACCAAATAAACTAGCCTGCGATGTATCGTTACCCAAACTCATTTGATTGTTATATTTAATCATACGATCGGTAAGCGTTAAGCCATCGATATCGGGCATAAAAAACATCGCACGGTGTGTGCCTTCAAAACTATCAAAACCACCCGCAAGGGCTAAACCTTCTAAGGATTTTTTATTCACGCTTTTATTATCCAATCGTTTAGCTAAATCAAACACGGATGTGTATTTTCCATTTGCATTACGTTCATCAATAATATTTTGAACTGTATTCTCGCCAACGCCTTTAATAGAAGCCATTCCAAAACGGATATCAGTTCCACCTTGTATCACACTAAATTTTGCAAAACCTTCGTTAATATCTGGTCCCAACACTTTTACACCCATTCGCTTGCACTCCTCCATTAAAAAGGAAATAGAATCAATGCTACTCGCATGATTTAAAACAGACGACATAAACTCAGAAGGATAATGCGCTTTGATGTAAGCCGTTTGAAAGGCGACATAAGCATAACACGTGGAGTGAGATTTATTAAACGCATAACTCGCAAAGGCTTCCCAATCTTTCCATACTTTTTCGGCAACCATTTCGTCGTGTCCGTTTGTTTTGCAATTCTCAATAAATTTACCTTTCATTTTATCAAGCGTTGCTCTGTCTTTTTTTCCCATCGCTTTACGCAAGGTATCGGCATCACCTTTTGTAAAGTTGGCCAGCTTTTGCGACAAACGCATCACCTGTTCTTGATAAACTGTAATTCCATACGTTTCTCCCAAAAATTCATCCATGCCTTCTAAATCAAAAGTAATTGGCTCTTTACCGTGTTTACGATTGATGTAGTTAGGAATGTAAGCAATTGGTCCTGGACGATACAAGGCATTCATGGCAATTAAATCATTGAAACTATCAGGCTTCAAATCTTTTAAAGACTTTTGCATACCAGCACTTTCATACTGAAACACACCATTGGTTTCTCCTCGTTGAAATAATTCGTAAGTTAATGTATCATCTAAAGGAATGGCATCAATATCAATGTCTACACCATGATTTTGTTTGATAAAACGGACAGCGTCTTTAATAATCGTTAAGGTTCGTAAGCCCAAGAAGTCCATTTTTAAGAGGCCCGCGCTTTCTGCAACTGAGTTATCAAATTGCGTCACGAGCATCTCACTATCTTTCGCTTTGGTAACAGGCACAAATTTTACCATATCATCAGGCGTAATGATCACACCACAAGCATGTATACCAATGTTTCTCAAACAACCTTCTAATTCATACGCTTGTTTCAATACGTCGGCTTCTGGTGTTTTTTCTTCTGCTAATTTTCTAAAGTTGTGTGATTGCTCCACCACTTCGCGTTTATCTTTAATGCCTTCTAAATATTTTTCATCAATGCCTCCTGGCTTTAATAATTTTTTTAATTTGGCATCTAAACTATCAGGAAATGCTTTTGATAATTTATTTGAATCTTCTAATGGTAAATCTAAAGCCCTTGCGGTATCTTTGATAGCAGACTTTCCACCCATGGTACCATAGGTAATAATTTGCGCGACTTGATTAGCACCATATTTATTAATCACATAATCAATCACTAAACCTCGACCTTCATCATCAAAGTCAATATCTATATCGGGCATACTTACACGATCTGGATTTAAGAAACGCTCAAAGAGTAAATCAAATTTAATCGGATCTACATTCGTAATCCACAAACAATACGCAATGGCCGAACCAGCTGCAGAACCACGCCCTGGACCAACGGCAACTCCCATTTTACGAGCTTCTGCAATAAAATCAGCCACAATTAAAAAGTAGCCAGGATAACCCATGCGCTCAATGGTAGTTAACTCAAAGGCAATACGATCTTTTACCTCAGGCGTCATATCAGGATAACGCTTGTGTGCACCTTCCCAGGTTAAATGCGACATGTAAATAAACTGCTCGGCAATGATTAACATTTCTGCCTTTTGCACGTCGATGGCTTCGGGTGATAAATTTTTAGCTACCCAATCTTTTTCTTTAATAGCAATGATGCGTTGTTGAGATTCTAAAATTTCGTTCCAATTTGTTTCAATAAACGCTTTTTCAATTTCAAACTTTGGTAATAAAATATCTCTACCTAATTTATATTGTTCAATCTTATCTACAATTTCGTTTGTTGCTTCAATGGCTTCTGGCATATCAGCAAACAGTTCTATCATTTCGGATGGCGATTTAAAATAGAATTCTTTATTTTGTAATCCATTTCTAAACCCTCTGCCCTTGCCTACCGGCGTGGCTTTTTTCTCATTATCTTTTACACACAATAAAATATCATGCGCTTCAAATCCATCTTTATTTAAATAATAATTACTGTTAGCTGCAAAATATTTGACTTGGTATTTTTGTGCAAACTTTAATAAAACAGTATTCACATGATCTTCTTCTGGCAGCTGATGACGATTTAATTCAACATAAAAATCTTCTCCAAATTGCTCTTTATACCACACAAAACATTCCTCTGCTTGTTCTTCGCCTACGTTTAAAATTAAGGAAGGAATTTCTGAAGTTAAAGAACCAGTCGTGGCAATCAATCCTTCTTTATACTGTAACAATAAATTTTTATCGATACGAGGCACATAATAAAAACCATCAATTAAACCAACCGAACTGAGCTTAGATAAATTTTGATAACCTATTCTGTTCTTAGCAACAAACACTTGTGTGTAGCCATTGTCTTGTTTGGTTTTATCTTTATGATCTTTACAAACAAATAATTCGCAACCAATAATGCATTTTAATTCATGTTTCTTTTGTGCACCCTGAGCGATAGTTGAAGGGTCGCCTTTATCAATTAATTCATTGGTCGCTTTAGTGACTTTATTTTGTTTATCAATAGCTTGCCAAAATAAAAAGGCACCATACATATTTCCATGATCGGTTAATGCTAATCCTCTTAAATTATATTCAACTGCTTTTTTTACTAAGTCACCAACATCGCTTGTACACTGGAGTACAGAAAATTGAGTATGATTGTGTAAGTGACTAAATGTTGCATGTTGAATATTGGTTGTTGAATTGTTACTAACTATGTTGTTGGTTTCAACTTTTACTTTTGAAGTTTCTAACTTTCTTTCTTTCCAATCTTGTTCGTGTTTATAAAGTGCCGATAAATCAGGTGCTACATAATTTATTGTTTGGAGTTGAGATGTTTCAACCTCTTTTACTTTTGTAATACCGCGTTTAATGATTTCAAAAAATACTTTACCAGTTGCTAATACGTCAAAAGCTGCGTTATGCGCTTCATCAAATTTGCTATTGAATAATTTTGTATATAATTCAGTTAAGGTTGGCCATTTAAATTTTCCACCACGCCCACCAGGAATAGCACAATATTCAGTTGTTTGATCATTTTTGGTATCAATAAAAGGCATTGCCGCCAAAATATTTTCTAATCCGCAACGTAATAATTCTGCCCCAATTATATTATTATCAAATTCGATATTATGTCCACATAAATATTTTGTTTGATTAACAGCTTCAATAAATTCTTGCAGTACAGCTTTTAAATCTTGCCCTTCTTCTAAAGCTCTTTCATTTGTAATACCATGAATTTGAACAGCATTAAATGGAATGGTATAGCCATCAGGTTTTACAATGACTGAATTGCTGCTGATTAAATTACCTTGCGCATCATGCAATTGCCAGGCTACTTGAACCATCCGAGGCCAATTATCAAAATCGGTTAAGGGCGCGTTGTAACTTCTTGGTAAGCCTGTTGTTTCAGTATCAAATATTAAAAACATCTTGGAAATTCTAATTTATAATGGTGGTTCACTTCTTGTTTAAACTATGAAAATAGATTTATTGGTTACTTGTATCATTCTTAAAAAAACACCTTACATCTATTCTAACACATTCTGACATCGTTTTAAAATTATACATTTATTATTAAAAACTATTCAATAGTTAATAAATCCATTCATAAAACCTGATAAATTTTATTGGCCTGAAAATCATTGATTTAAAACAAAATTGAATAAAAAATGTAAATACATCAGTTTCTTATGTATCTTTGTCTTAAGTATCTCGTTATACTATTAAAATGGCTCACTAAATTTAATTTTAAATGGAAAGTCATATCTTATATGAGATAAAAAAATTAAAACTTACTATATGAATTACTCTTCCGAACTTTTAAAAGGAACCTTGAAAACCATTGTGTTGAAGCTCTTAGCCGACAATAAAAAAATGTATGGTTACGAAATTACTCAACGTGTGAAAGAATTAACCTTAGATAAAATTCAAATCACAGAAGGTGCCTTATATCCCACTTTACACGCCTTAGAAGCAGATGGATTTGTAACCACTGAAACTGAATTTATTGGGAAACGGGTTAGAAAATATTACAGTTTAAGTCCAACAGGAAAAACAAAGACAAAAGAAAAAGTAAGCGAGTTAGCTGACTTTATGGAAACGATGAAATTTTTGTTAGACATCAAAACAAAAACAACGTAAATGTATTGCCTCAGTGAAAAACAAATAGATTATATTTTTAACGACATACGTGCACGTGGCGTTGAAATGGAGAGCCTGCAGCTAAATCTCCATGATCATATTTGTTGTATCATCGAGCAAAATCTCGAAGAACATGGAGACTTCGAGAGCTTCTATCAAAAAACCATTCGCACTTTTTATAAAGATGAGTTGTGGGAAATAGAAGAAGAAACACTCCTATTATTAACTTATAAAAACTATTACGCCATGAAAAAGACAATGATACTCAGCGGAACATGTTCTGCAGCAGCTATGATTTTAGGAATCATTTTTAAATTTATGCACTGGCCTGGTGCATCAGCATTTATCATATTAGGCGTGGGCACATCGAGCCTCATTTTTCTTCCATTGCTATTTCTTTTAAAATCAAAAGATAGGCAAGCAACAAAAGACAAACTCATTCTTGGCTTAAGTATTTTGTCAGGTATGTTATTGAGCCTTTCTATTTTATTCAAAGTGATGCATTGGCCTTACGCTATGCTATTAGGCTACGCATCAGTTGGTCTACTCGGATTTATTTTACTTCCTATCTATTTAATGGTTGGTATTAAAAATCCTGACAGTAGAATTAATGCCATTACGACGTCTATCGTTATCATCATGATTTGTGGACTTTGGTTAACACTAGTTCGCACTCCTCATGGATCGAGAATAAAAAACATTAGCGATACGTCTTCATTTTTAATTAATGAAGGCATTGTTTCTGCACAACAAAAACTCTACGATTCGGTTATAAAAACAGACTCTTCAGAAAATAAGTTCCGCGTGTTGAGTCACCAAATAATCAGCCTTTGCGAAAAAATAAAAGCGTCCATTGTGCTGAATGAAACAGGAACAACGCATCTTTCAAACGATTTTGAAAGTAAGTTGCAATTCATTTCTGATGATATATTTCGCTATTCATATACAGAGAATAAAGATGTTGACTCGCTTCAAACATTCATAAAAACATACCATTTAGAATTAGATTCAACTAAAACGAAACTTCCAACAGAGTATAAAACCAACAGTGAAGAAATCATTCCATTTTTTAGTGGCACTAACTTAGTGGTTTTACAACAATTGCAACAAGTACAATTAATGGTGATGCAAAACGACATGTAAACGTTTGAAAAACAAAAACCATACAGGTAAAAAACTGTATGGTTTTTGTACCTTTATCTTTTAAATTTATAGGTAAAGATGAAGCACACAAACCAACTTATCAAAGAAAGCAGTCCGTATTTATTACAACACGCGCATAACCCTGTAAATTGGTATGCATGGAATAATGAAACACTTGAACTGGCTATACGTGAGAACAAATTAATTTTAGTTAGTATTGGATACAGCGCTTGCCATTGGTGCCATGTGATGGAACACGAAAGTTTTGAAAACGAAGACGTAGCAAACGTTATGAATCAACATTTTATTAATGTAAAAGTTGATAGAGAAGAACGTCCTGATATTGACATGGTATATATGGGTGCTGTGCAATTAATGACTGGACAAGGAGGTTGGCCGCTCAATTGTTTTGCCTTACCAGATGGAAGACCCATTTATGGAGGAACTTATTTTCCAAAAAATAAATGGGTAAATATTTTATCAAACCTTGCAGAATTGTATCAAACAAATCCAGAAAAAGTATTTGAATACGCCGACCAATTAACAGAAGGATTATTGAAATTAGAAAATCCAAAAGACCAGTCGGGAAATTCTTTTCAAATGGACTCATTAAGAAAATCAGTTAACACATGGAAACAATTAGTTGATGAAGAAAATGGTGGACCAAACAGAGCACCTAAATTCCCATTACCGAACAATTATTTGTTCTTATTACACTACAATTATTTTGAAAATAATGACTTTATAAAAAAACACATTGATACCACCTTAACCAAAATGGCTTATGGCGGCATTTACGATCAAATTGGTGGAGGCTTTGCAAGATACAGCACCGATATGATTTGGAAAGTTCCTCACTTTGAAAAAATGCTATATGACAATGCCCAACTAATTAGTTTGTATACGCAGGCCTATAAACAAAATCCTAACGCTTTGTATAAAGACATTGTTTTTGAAACGATTGCCTTTATTAAAAAAGAATTATGTAATTCTGAAGGTGGTTTTTATTCGGCATTAGATGCTGATAGCGAAGGTGTGGAAGGTAAATATTACGTTTGGCAAAAAGAAGAGTTGAAAGAATTACTAACAACTCATTTTGATGTCTTCGCAGATTATTATAACGTTAATGAATTAGGATATTGGGAGGATGAAAACTATGTACTCATTCGTCATGATGATGATGCTGTTATTGCAACCAAACACAGCTTATCTATTTCTGAATTAAAAGAAAACGTAGAAACGTGTAAACACATTTTATTAGAAGCGAGGGATAAACGCACTAAACCTGGCTTAGACAATAAGATTTTAGCTTCATGGAATGGTTTAATGTGTAAGGCTTTAGCAGAAGCCTATTTGGTTTTTGAAGATGAAGCCATAAAAGAATTGGCTTTGAAAAATGCGAACTATTTACGTAATCATTATTATTTAGGAAATGGCCATTTACTGCGATTACAAAATGATAGCACACATATTCATGGTTTTTTAGATGATTACGCATTTGTTATTGATGCATTTATATCTATTTATGTTATGACAGCTGATTTTGATTGGCTTGAAATATCAGTGGAATTAAGTAATTACGTGATTTCAAATTTTTATGATGTGACGGCAAAAACGATGTATTACACCGATAAAACAAAAGAAAAACTCATTGTAAGAAAAGCTGAGTGGAGCGATAATGTGATACCTGCTTCGAGTTCACAAATGGCAATTA
>CANLAV010000076.1 GCA_947487905.1 Bacteroidota bacterium
CCACCAAAAAAACAAATAAGGATAGAGTGAATATCCAATATTTATTTTTGAATTGAGTAAATGTAAATAAAAAAACAGACACTAATACCATTCCTAAAACAATTACCAATTGACCGATTTCTAGTCCTACATTAAAAGAAATTAATGGTATAAAAACACTTTCTTGTCTTCCTAAAAGCGACTTTAATAGATACGAAAAACCCATGCCGTGCACAAAGCCAAAACTTAATCCTAATGCATATTGTATTGATTTAAGCATCAAATGATGTTTATAGATATGATATATATTCAAAACACAGGTTACCATGATTGTAAACGGAATGATTGTTTCAATTAAACTCGGACTAATTACAATTACATCAAACACACTAGCCGCTAAGGTTAACGAATGCCCTATAGTAAACGCCGTGATGAGCACTACTATTTTTTTCCACTCTTTATAGGTAAAAGCCACACAAAGCGCCATCACATATAATATGTGATCGTAACCATTCCAATCTAATATATGTGTGAAGCCCGTGCTAAACCAAATATAAAATTCGTCCATAAAAAATGTTATTTTTGTGTGTGCTAAATTTAAAATTCTTTAGTCATAAATTCACAAAAAATACACAAGTGGCAAAATTCACCTTGTTTGCTTTTCTATTGCTTTTGATGAGCTCATTTCACAAAAGTAAACACCCATTTTATGTGAGTGTTGTTGAATTAAATTACAAACAAAAAGAACAGACCTTACAAGTAAGCGTTAAATTATTTAGCAACGATTTGGAAGATGCTTTGCAACGGACCTCTAAAAAAAATATTGACTTATTACATCCAAAGCATCAAGCAGAAAACGATTCGGTACTATTACATTATATCAGCAAACGATTAGCGATACAGGTCAATTCTAAAAAACAACTATTGAATTTTATAGGCTATGAAAAAGAGGAAGAAGCCATTTGGACTTACTTAGAAATAAAAAATTGTGCAGTTCCCAAAAACATTCGAGTCGACACACACTTGTTGTATGATTATTTACCTCAACAAATTAATATTGTGCATGCTGATATAAACGGCACAAAAAAAAGTAGTAAAGTCACAAATCCTGAATACCATATAGAATTTATTTTTTAGCCTTAACCTTGAATCGACATTTAATTATACTTGCAGGACCTACAGCCGTAGGAAAAACAGCTATTTCGATACAATTAGCTAAACACTATCATTGCCCAATTATTTCTGCTGATTCGCGTCAGTTTTATAAAGAGATGAGTATTGGTACCGCAAAGCCAAGCATAGATGAAATGGAAGGTGTTACGCATTACTTTATAAATCATAAAAGTATTGATGACGTTTACAATATGGGCGAATATGAAAAAGAAGCCATTGCATTAATTGATTCATTATTTACAAAACATGAATTACTTATTTTAGTTGGTGGTTCGGGATTATACATCAATGCTATTTTAAATGGATTAGATGAATTTGAAGAAATTCCCGCTGACATTAGAGAATCATTAACAAAACAATATGCTGAAAAAGGGATTTCATTTTTACAAGAAGAACTAAAGCAGAGAGATTTAAATTATTACCAAGAAGTTGACCTCAACAATCCACAACGCATGATGCGTGCGCTAGAAGTTTGTATGCATAAAGGAAAACCTTTTTCGGAATACAGAACTAAACATAAAAAAATAAGAAACTTTCATCCGATACCCATCTTACTTAACACCCCGCGAACTTTGCTATACGAGCGCATTAACCAACGTGTTGACCAAATGATTGAGGCGGGATTAGTTGAAGAAGTAAAATCCTTACATTCCAAAAAAGAATTAAATGCTCTAAACACAGTTGGTTACAAAGAACTATTTAGTTACTTAGAAAACAAATTATCTTTAGAAGAAGCGATTCAATTGATAAAACAAAATTCGAGACGATACGCCAAACGTCAATTAACTTGGTTCAATCATCAAGGTGATTTTGAAACATTTGAACCAAAAGACATAGAAAAAATTAAATCTTACATCTTTATCATAACCGATCATAGTTAATCATGTTTTCCTTTTTAAAAGAATACCAGCATCTCAATAAAGCAATCATAAACGTCATCGTTGCTGAGTTTTTTATACAATTAGTCAATTGTACATTCATGCTTATTTTACCTTTATACCTTGATAGAAAAGGATATTCAAACGAAGAAATTGCATTATTTTTAACAGTGCGTTTTTTAGGTGTATTTTTATTAGCGATTCCTGTTGGCAATATGATCAAAGGAAAAGTGCTAAAACCTTTTTTTAATTTATCTGCTATCTTAGTTCCACTATTCGGCTTGACATCTGTGTTATGTATTTCATTAAAATTAACGTATTGTATTTATGCGTCCTTATTACTTTGGGGAGCATCATTCACCCTCATGCAAATACCGATAACACCTTACATTTTACGAAACTCTGAACTAAAAGAACATACAGCAGGCATTTCACTGAGTTATAGTACATGGAGTTTTGCAGGTGTTTTAAGTGGTGTGCTAATTGCCGTACTAGATAAAATTAATCCACTTTTTTTTAACGAAGAACGCATCTTGATTATATTTTCTATTTTAGGATTTGGCGGCATGTATTTTATGAGTAAAGTAAACATCGTTGAAGTAGTAGATGATCCCACAAAAAAGAAAACTAAACCCATTAAACACGATTGGTTTTTAATTATCAAAGGTTTAGTTCCGACCCTTATTATAGCAACAGGTGCAGGTTTAACGATTCCTTTTATCAGTTTATTTTTCGATAAAGTGCATCATTTTGATAAAGGCAGTTTTTCGTTTGTGAGTGCCATAGCGGCTGTATTAGTGGTATGGGGAGCATTGTTAGTGCCAAAAATAAAACAAAACATTGGTTACAAAATCGCCATTCCAACTACTCAGGCCTTAGCTATCATATCGTTGGTTGCTCTGGCCACAACGCAATTATATAGTCAATACACGGTAGCGTTATATATTGCTATTGCTTGCTATTTACTTCGTCAACCGCTTATGAATATGGCTGGTCCAATGACCTCAGAATTAGTGATGAATTATGTTGGAAAGAAAAACAGAGAAATAACAAGTGCTTTAACTGCCGCCATTTGGAGTGGAAGTTGGGTATTAAGCGGTTTCTTTGTAAAAATTATGTTTAGTAAAAATTACGAGTTTGTTTCTATTTTTTTAATTACCTCCGTGATGTATGCTTTTGGTGTATTAACGTACTATTTTTTGATTTTAGATTATGGAAAACGAGAAAAAGAAGGTTTAATCGAATAATTTTTAATTACTATCTTTACCCACATGCCACGCTACTTGATACAATTGTCTTATAACGGAACTAGCTACAATGGATGGCAAGTACAAGACAATACCAAACTTACCATACAGCATATTCTACAAGAAAACCTAAGTATTATTTTTTCTCAACCTATTGAATTAGTTGGATGTGGAAGAACGGACGCAGGTGTAAGTGCTAAAGATTACTATGCACATTTTGATTGTCAAAAAACAGATTTACATGAGTCGGGAACTAATTATATTTATAAATTAAATAAAATTTTGCCTTTTGAAATCGCTGTTAAAAAAATCTACTTCGTTAAGGATAATGCCAGTGCTCGATTTGACGCACAATTTAGAACATACGAATACCACATTCATACCTATAAAAATCCTTTTCTATTTCAATCATCTTTATTTGTATATGGCGATTTGAATATAGCTTTGATGAATGAAGCAGCCACTTATTTATTATCCGTTGTTGATTTTACTAGTTTCAGTAAAGTTAATACACAAAATAAAACCAATGATTGCAATGTAATTTTTGCACAATGGATTAAACTCAATGAGCATGAATATGTTTTTAAAATAACGGCCAATCGTTTTTTACGAAACATGGTAAGAGCCATCGTTGGCACATTACTAGAAGTAGGAAAAGGTAAAATTACCTTAGAAGATTTTAAAACCATTATTGAAAATAAAAACCGATCAGATGCAGGTATGTCGGTAAATGCGCACGCTCTGTATTTAACAGAAATAACCTATCCTCAATCTATCTTTTGTTAATGTCAGCAAAACCTACTCCACCTAAAAAATTAAATATTGGTTTATTAAAACGAATTTTATCGTACAGTAAACCGTATCAATCCTTGTTTATTTCGACCATATTAATAACCATCACGCTTTCGGCATTAGCCATTGTTCGACCCTTATTAATTAACAAGATGCTTAATACCGTTGGAGCCACTTCTGCAACGGATCCGCATTTTTTACAAGACTTCGAAAAAACAAACTACATCAATCAGATGGGATTAATATTAGTTGGTGTATTGCTGATTGAAGCGTTTCTCCAATTTTTAAATATCAATTTAACTAATTTGCTGGGACAAAACATTGTGAAAGATTTACGATCACAAGTATTTACTCATATTTTAAAATTAAAGAATACCTACTTCGATACTACACCCGTTGGAACTCTTGTTACACGTGCCGTTTCAGACATTGAAAGTTTGAGTGATGTTTTTTCTCAAGGTTTTATCGTGATTTGTGGGGATATATTAATGCTTGTCATTTTTATCAGTGCGATGTTTTATACCAATTGGGCCATTGCCTTGGTAGCGTTAAGTAGCATACCATTATTATTTGTTGCTACCAATTTATTTAAAAATGGCGTTAAAAAAACATTTACAGAAGTAAGAAATGCCGTTGCCAACCTCAATGCCTTTACCAATGAGCATATTACGGGTATGCGCATTGTTCAATTATTTAATAGAGAAACCATTGAATACGAAAAATTTAAAGAGATCAATGATAAACATAAAAAAGCAAACATCCGATCTATTTGGTATTACTCCGTTTTCTTTCCAGTAGTTGAAATTTTATCAGCCGTTTCCATTGCCCTATTTATATGGTTTGCAGGTGTTAATGCCAATACCTACAATATTAAATTAGGAGACATTACGTTTTTTATCATGATGATAAACATGGTTTTTAGACCTATACGCATGCTTGCCGATAGATTAAACACTTTACAAATGGGTGTTGTAGCAGCTGAGCGTGTTTTTAAAGTAATAGACACCAACGAAGTGATAGAAGATCACGGAACTAAATTAACCACACACTTAAAAGGAAAAATAGAATTTAAAAATGTTTGGTTTGCCTACAACGCCGAACATTATATTTTAAAAAATGTGTCTTTCACCATTGAAAGCGGAAAAACAGTGGGTATTATTGGTGCTACAGGCGCCGGAAAATCAAGTATCATTAATTTAATCAGTCGATTTTACGACATCAATAAAGGTGAAATTTTAATGGACGATGTGTCGATAAAGAATTATCAGCTCAATGCCTTGAGGCAATCGGTGGGTGTTGTATTGCAAGATGTGTTTTTATTCAACGATTCTATTTTAAATAACATAACACTTCATAACGAAGATATTACGAAGGAACACGTTATTTTTGCTGCTAAAGAAATTGGCATACACGATTTTATTATGGCATTGCCTAATGATTACCATTACCAAGTTAATGAACGTGGCGCGTCTTTATCTTCTGGTCAACGACAACTCATTGCCTTTGTAAGAGCTTACATTTATAACCCACCCATTTTTGTATTAGATGAAGCAACCTCTTCCATTGATTTAGAAACTGAAAAACTGATTCAAAAAGCATCCGTTGAGATGGCCAAAAACAGAACGTCTATTATCATTGCACATCGCTTAACAACCATTGAACATGCGGATTCCATTATCATTATGGAAAAAGGAGAAATTATTGAGCAAGGCGATTTACAACACTTAAAACAACAAAAACAAAGCGTGCTTAATACCTTGTTGAAACACGGATAGAAAATTCAAAATAATTTAATAAAAAAAGCCTTACGATTGTAAGGCTTTTTTGTTGTGGGAGATACAGGGTTCGAACCTGTGACCCCCTGCTTGTAAGGCAGGTGCTCTGAACCAGCTGAGCTAATCTCCCATATTCGGGGTGCAAATATAAGTTGTTTTTTCTAATCTGCAAAATAAAAAGTTCATTTTTTAGAAAAAAAAGAGATTTTTATTCGCTATACAATCTGTGCAATTATAATTAGCTTATTTTAAGGTATTTATAAAATCAAACAATTGGCAAAACATAAAACAAACGCTATTTAATCTTCGTAAAAATAGATTTTAATAAGCGCGGTGTCCCTCAAAAAATCAATTTTTCCTATTGAAATACGGTTGATTTTCTGCCCTGTACGTAATTCTAAATCGGCCATTAATTCATGACGCTTTTCAGGTTTTATTAATTCAATGTTTTCGTAAATAATCTGCTTCGCCGTTTCTTGTTTAATCAACACATTACTTTCTAATAAATAGGTTAACACTAACACTAGCGCATTAATTACAATAATGATTATAAATTCATAGTAAAACGCGATGTCGTCTAACTTAATAACGGCTGTCATTAAGCCGATGGCAATGACCAAAAACAAATACGTCATGTCTTTGATACTTAAATCTTCTGTTCGATAACGAAGCATACTAAATACGGCAAACAAACCAAAAGCTGCGCCCATGCTAATTTTCACTTTATTTAAAAAGAAACACATGAAAAAAATAATGAGGTTAAAAACAAAATACGTGAAAAATAATTCGCGATGTTTGTTCATTTTATAATAAATAAACCGAATTAAAATAAACACAGAAACCATGTTAATTAAAAAACGCACTCCAAATTTTATAATAAAATCTTGAACAGCCATCGAGGCATCAGGAGTAATCACCTCGTCAATTTGTAATAAAGTCATAGTCAGTTATTTTTTTAATAGATCGTAATGTTTCTTTAAATCGATTGGTTTTAATAGTTGGCTCAGTATAAGCCATTGCCATGCCATACTTACTCAAAGATACTTCTTTAATAGCCAAATGTTTCATGATTAAAAAAAACGGAGAGCCTTTTGCTTTTTCTTTTTTTACTTCCGCAATAATGAGTGGATGGAGTTTTTTTGTATTCGTTCCATTTATAAATTCAATATGTAAATCGAAAGTAAGTCTTTCTTTGGTATTTAGATTAACCAAGGTTATCCGCGAATAATTAACCCACAGTGATGGAACTAAAGTAGCAGGATCAAAAGGTGTAAGCGTTTTAATAAACTGAATGGCCTCACTGTTCCATGCTAGTGAAGGCTCTGAAGCTTTCAATCTACTCTTAATAGTTTTGCCTTTATTTGATTTAAATTTCACTTCCAAATTACCAGTATGCGAATTTATGTAATTACGGTATCGCACTTTGTATCGATTTAATTTACCATGAAGATGTGCCTGATATAAACCAAAATCAGAAGTGTCGTAATACAGGGTCTGATAATCGCTGATTCGTGTGTTGTTTATTTCTAAAACGCTATAATCTGTTTTTGTAAGTTCTAAAATATGGGCGAGTTGATTGGCATGAAAAATAAATTTGGTATCAGTTCGTTGCATTAATTTTACAGCATTCATATCATCCAACGAAATGGAATTAAACGTATTTAATATTGTATGAATGTTAGATAAAATCACCTATTTAGTAGTGTAAAGGTATTTTTTAATTGACACGATTTTACCATCGGCATCGAGTGTTTTACGTTGTATTTTCAAACCTTTAGCGTCGTATAAGTAAACATGCTTTTTAACTAATTTTCCGAAAGGATCAATAAATTGTTCTTCTGTTTTGTTACCAATCGCATTGTATTTAGTGCATTTTTTTTGAACTAATTTAGTTGTAGCATCAAATTGTAAATCTTCAACTTCATCATTCTTTAAATTGTATTTAGTTTTATGAATACTTTTCAGTTGACCTATGCTATCATAATTTAATTTTTCAATTTGATTGCCATTTACATCAAACACAATTTTGACATCATTGAAAATTTTCCCATTTTCGATACTAGTTGTAATAACCGTTTTTAACTTATGCTTTTTTGCTTCTTTTCTATTTTGCGCAAAAGAACTTAATCCAATACAGAGTAAAAAAATAAAACACTCGATTTTATACATGCTAATTTCTAATTATTTTTTGCGCTAAGCGTTCCGTTAAAATTACTATTTTTTTGAAATAATGCAGAGGCAAGTCCTAAAAATAGATTATCCAAAATAAATCAATGAAATCAGGTAAGATTTAGACAGCGTTTTTATTCTATTTACTATAAATTAATGCCATTTAACAAAGATTTACATCTTGATAACAGAAATTTACATTGAATACTAAAAATAAATATATCTTTGTTACCGATGAAAAAAAACATAACCTATCTACTTTTTTTTATTTGTTTAGTTGGTGTACTTTTCAACTCATTTCATGCTACTTTCAAATTATTAAAACAAACAAACTCAATCGCATTAAGCGAAATTGATATTGAAGAAGACGAGACTGAAAAAAAAGAAATTAAAGAGGATGCCAAATTAATTTCGCGCTTCGAAAATTTAGAATTTAATACTATCAAACAAACTTCTTGCCTATTAAATCCGCTGGAATCAAAACTGGTTTCCATGATTAAAAATGTGCAAGGCCCACCTCCAAAACTTTAATTTTATATTGAAGTATAATTTAAACGATTAGTCTTGTTTAAATGAATCAGTTATTAATAATATCAAAAACAATCTAGTTAAAAATGGAAACAATTTTTTAACTAGAAAAAAACAATAAACATATGAACAAAACATCAGAAACGTTGAGCTTCACTGGTCGTCTAAAATTATTCTTCACTTTTTTTGACAGCAGATGGGAAGACTTGACAAAAGATAATTGGAAATCCACTATTTACAGGGATTTTAGTGCAGGTTTAGTAGTAGCTATGACTGCTATACCTATGGCTATGGGATTTGCCATTGCAATGGGATTAAGACCAGAACAAGGTATTATTGCAGGAGCTCTTGCTTGTATGGTAGGTAGAACTTTTGGCGGATCGAAATATCAGGTGTACGGGCCAACTGCAGCCTTCATTCCTTTAATAGCATCACTAATGGTAAAATATGGTGTTGAGCACGGCGGTAATGCAGCTCAAGCTCATGGATTTTTAATTTTAGTGTCACTTATAGCAGGCGTTATCTTAATGATAATGGGTATTTTTGGATTAGGAAAATATGGAAGACTCGTACCTAATTCAATTATCGTAGGATTTACAATAGGTATTGCTGCTTCAATTGCCCTTACAAATATGGAAGATATTTTAGGAATTGAAAGCTTTAAAGATATGCTAGGACAAGATGAAAATATACAAGGTGGAATTCTTCATAATATTTATATCGCTTTTGGAAACTTAGATAAAATAAATTTATGGTCAGTATTTATCGGTGTGCTTACCTTTGTTTTAACAAAAGGCTTATTAAGAATCTCCATTTTTATTCCTGCTCCACTGATTGCAATTGCCACTGCAACTATACTCTCAGCGACTGTATTACAAAATAAAGGTTTGATTTTAGTAAAAGATTTATATGGCTCAATTCCCAATAATTTCTTTGTATTCACAACACCTTATTTACCAGAAATGACTGGTGCTGTTATTGTAGACATATTATATTTTGTATTTGCAATCATCTTTATATCAGCCGTAGAAAGTGTTTTATGTTCAACGATGGCTGATAAAATGGCAGAAAATAAAGGAACTAAATTTAATCCTGACAAAGAATTATGGGGACAAGGTTTAGTACAAATTATTGTACCATTAGTAAATGGTTTCCCTTGCACTGGAGCTTTAGCAAGAACAGCTACAAGTATTAAAGCTGGAGCAAGAACTCCATTAGCAGGATATTTTAAAGGTGTTTTAAAGTTAGTCATGGCATTTTACATTGCTCAGTATTTAGAGCTTATTCCCATGGCATGTATTGGTGGGATTTTGGTTTGGGTAGCAAGTAATATGATTAAACCTTCTGAAATTAAAGAAACCAAACATGATGGAAAGTTTGAGTTTTCGATGATGTTATATACTGCAGTTATGGTACCACTAACTGATTTTTTAACAGGTGTATTATCAGCTTTAATAATTTATTTTGTAGTCGCAAAATTATTCCCAAGGATTAGTAAAAAAAAGGAAGGAAGGAAGGAAGTAAGTAAGTAAGTAAGTAAGTAAGTAATCAAATAAAAAAAAATAAAAAAAATGGAAAAATCATATTTAAAATTGTTAGAAAACAATAAAGCATGGGTTGGAGAAAAATTAAAACAAGACTCAGAATATTTTAGCAAGCTCGCAGCCGGTCAAAAGCCAGAGTATCTATGGATAGGATGTTCAGATAGCAGAGTCCCAGCTAACGAAATTACTGGAACTAGTCCTGGTGAAATTTTTGTACATAGAAATATTGCTAACATGGTTGTTCATAGTGACATGAATATGTTGAGCGTTTTATCTTATGCTGTTGATGTATTAAAAGTAAAGCATATCATTGTTTGTGGACATTATGGTTGCGGTGGAGTTTTAGCTGCTATGGGCAATAAACAATATGGATTGATCGATAATTGGTTAAGGCATATTAAAGATGTGTATCATATCCATCATAAGGAATTAGAAATGATAAAGGATATAAAAGCACGTGAAAATAGATTAGTGCAATTAAATGTTATTGAACAAGTGTACGATTTAGGTAAAACAACAATTGTTCAAAATGCTTGGGAAAGAGGGCAATTAATACATATACACGGTTGGGTTTATGATATACACGATGGCCTAATCAACGATTTAAACGTAACTATTAAGGCTAATAATGATTTAGAAGCTGTTTATCAATTAGATGATTTAAAATAATCCTGGTCAATTTTTATGACAAAGGACAATCCCTAAATAAATTAAATAAAAATATTAAAAATCAAACCAATTAGGTTTGATTTTTTTATATACAAGCAATCAAATTATACAACTAACAAAAGGATGTTATCATTTTAAAAATAATTAAC
>CANLAV010000077.1 GCA_947487905.1 Bacteroidota bacterium
AGCTCATAAAATCCATCATAAAAATATTGGAAAATACGATAGCGAAAATTTTGGTATGCTTATTGTTCCTTTCAAATATTTTAAAGGAAATTAATTTTTTATTACATCAACCAAACTAATTATGGATACACATTACACTTACTTAATTTTAAATGTGGCGTGCATAATTTTTCCATTCATACTTAGTTTCGATAAAAAAATAGCTTTTTATAAACTTTGGAAGCCTTTATTTATTGGCATTTTCATCAGTGCTACTTTTTTTATTATTTGGGATGTTATTTTTACACTTAACGGTGTTTGGAGTTTTAATCCGAAATATATAACCGGGATACATCTGTTTAAACTTCCTATTGAAGAATTATTGTTTTTCATTACTGTTCCTTATGCGTGTATTTTTATTTACGAAGTTATAAATGGCTACACTAAAAGAGATGTAATCGGTTGTGGAAAACCATACACCGTTATAGTATCGGTGATTTGTCTTGTTTTGATTGTCTTATTTCATGATAAAACTTACACCCTAGTTAATGCAACTATATGTCTAATCATGCTTTTATTTGCAGCTTTTATTTATAAGTCAGATAATTTAGGACGTTTTTTTTTAGCATATTTTATTTCACTTATTCCATTTTTAATTTGTAACGGTATATTAACGGCTCTACCAATTGTGATATACAATAATAATGAAAATATGAACTTACGCCTATTTACGATACCTTTAGAAGATACTCTATATGGCTTAAGTTTAATGTTAATTCCCGTTCTAATAATGGATTATTTAAAAAAATCAAAATCCAACTAAATGATGGAAGTGAGAAAATATATCATACCAGTATTAACAATAGGATTGGCAATAGGTTTTATTACAGTCTTCACCAATATTTTTATATATCTAGTAATATCCGCCTTAATCGCATTGCTTGGAATGCCAATTATGACTTTTATTACGAAAATTAAATTCAATACCTTTAAAATTAACCACAGCATTGCAGCAATACTAACGCTTTGTTTCTTTATTAGCTTACTATATATTGGTGCAATTACATTTTTGCCAATTCTAATATCGCAAGTAAGTTTTTTATCTGATTCAAATATGAAAGATATACTTCAAAATATAACTCACTATTATCCAGAACTGAAAAGTTACAGTCTGTACTTTGGAAGCGAGGAATTAATAATAAATGAAATAAGTGCGCAAGTTGGTAAATTTTTAAAATTTGAAAACATTTCATTTTTATTAAATAACGCAATATCTTACTCAGCTACTATTTTTGGTGGGCTATTTTCAGTTCTTTTCATCACATTCTTTTTTTTAAAAGATGAAAAACTAGTTGTTCGATCACTATTACTCATTACGCCATCAGCGTTTGAAAAAGAAATGCATGATATACTTAAAACTTCGAAGAAAATGTTAAGCCAATATTTTGTCGGACTATTTATGGATATAGTTTTTGTGAGTATAATAGTTACCGTTTTTATGTGGATTTTTGGGATAAGAAATGCTTTAGTCATTGGTTGTTTAGCAGGTATTATGAATGTCATTCCATATATTGGGCCAATCATAACGCTCAGTTTTTCTTTGTTATTAGGCATTAGCGGTTGTATAGAGCTCAATCAATATGAATTAATATCTTCAACAAGTATTAAAATATGTATTATATTAATTAGCACAAACTTAATTGACGCATTAATTATACAGCCAACTATTTTTTCAAATTCGGTAAAAGCTCATCCACTCGAATTGTTTTTAGTGATTTTGATGGCGTCAGTTTTAGGAGGAGTCATAGGGATGGTTATTGCTATTCCAACCTACACTTTAATCAGAATAGTTGCGAAAGAATTTTTATCGCATTTAAAATTCTTTAAAAAACTAACTGAAAATATTTCTGATTAGAAAGGGTGCAAAATCTTTCACATGATCAAATTATAAGTGATTATACTAATACTAAAGGTATTGAAATGTTATGTCTAACGCGTTCAACCGTTGTTCCAAATAGTATGTCTTTTAGAGCAGTATGACCATGTGTTCCCATGACTAGTAAATCAGTATCTGAAACCAACTTAGGAATAACTGATTTTGGATTACCAAAACCTAATTTAAATTCACACTCAAAACCTTTTTCATTTAGCTGATTTTTATAGGCCACTAAATGTTGGGTATCTTGATTCCGTTCATCGTCATTTGTTTCTTCACCATAGATCACAGCACTGGCACTTTCTAAAACATGAATTAAAATGTAGGTTGTTTCTTTACCTCCAAGTTGAATAGCTTTATTAATGGCTTTATTATCACTCGAGCTAAAATCAACAGCAATTGAAATTTTTGAGTAGGTTTTAGGCTCATCAAAATGTATTTTTTGTATTTCACCATGAAAACTATTTTTTTCTGTACGTTCTTTATTTTTAAAAAATGGTTCGAATACGATGTATAATAAAATTGCAAAACAAAATAACATCAATGGAATTACTGTAACAGCAATTAATCCAGAGTAAGAGGAGTTCTCAATCCATTCCTTTGTTTTTTGAAATAACATTTGACAATTAAGAAATACAATAACAGATACCGAAATCCATGAAGCTATTTTTTGCCACATTGGAATGACAAACTCTCCCATCATTTTTTTATTACTTACAAAATGTATTAATGGAATGATAGCAAAACCTAATTGTAAACTTAAAATAACTTGACTCATGACTAATAGATCGCCAGTCTTCTCTTCACCCAAATAATAAATCACTAAAAACGCTGGAACAATCGCTATTAAACGCGTTGCTAATCTTCTAATCCAAGGTTGTAATCGCAAATTTAAATAACCTTCCATGATTACCTGACCCGCTAATGTTCCCGTGATGGTTGAGCTTTGCCCAGCAGCAATTAATGCAATAGCAAATAATAAAGGCGCTAAAGTACTTCCTAACATGGGAGCCATCATTTTATGAGCATCTTGTATTTCAGTAACTTCGATACCGGTATTAAAAAAAGTTGAAGCCGCAATAATTAGAATGGCTGCATTTACAAATAGTGCTAAGTTTAAGGCAACAGCACTATCAATTAAATTAAATTTAATTGCCTTTCTTATTTCAACAGGTGTTCTTTCAAACTTTCGTGTTTGCACTAATGACGAATGTAAATATAAATTATGTGGCATAACGGTTGCACCAATTATTCCAATGGCAATATATAAGGCATTTTCATTAGTAAATCCAGGTATCAATCCTTTTGATATTTCAATAATATCTGGTTTGGCAATAACTAACTGTATAAAAAATGAAACGCCGATAATTGCAACCAATGAAATAATAAACGCTTCTAACTTTCTAATTCCTGCATTCAATAAAAATAGTAAAACAAAACTATCGAGCACTGTAATACAAACTCCACCAAGTATGCTAATCGATGGAAACAACAAATGAATACCAATAGCCATACCAATCACTTCAGCCAAATCACAGGCTGCAATAGCAATTTCAGCAAGGATGTAGAGAAAAATATTGATAAATTTCGAGTAATGATTTTTAGATGCTTGTGCTAAATCTTTACCTGCAACAATTCCTAAACGTATACAATGACTTTGTAATAATAAAGCAATAATATTACTCATTACTAAAACCCAAATTAAACTGTAACCAAATTTGCTACCACCTTCAATGTCTGTAGCCCAATTACCAGGATCCATGTAGCCCACACTAATCATATAAGCAGGTCCAATAAAAGCCAATAGTTTTTTAAACCCACCTCGGTTAGACGTGTTTACTGAAGCATTAACTTCATCTAACGATTTATGATCTGTTGAACTCACTAATTATTTTCTCAATTCAAAATTACTCCCTAAATAAACTCTTCTTACCATTTCATCATTTGCTAAATCTTCTGCAGATCCTGATTTTATGACCTCTCCAGCATAAAGCAAATAGGTTCTATCTGTAATGTTTAATGTTTCATGCACATTATGATCCGTTATTAAGATACCAATATTTTTATCTTTTAATTTTCTAATTACACTCTGAATGTCTTCAACAGCAATTGGATCTACACCAGCAAATGGCTCGTCTAATAAAATAAATTTTGGGTCAGTCGCTAAGGCCCTTGCTATTTCTGTTCTTCTGCGCTCACCACCTGAAAGTTGGTCGCCTAAATTTTTACGTACATGATGCAATGCAAATTCATCTAATAAACTTTCAACTTTTAATTCTTGTTCTTTTTTAGTAAGCTTTGTCATTTCTAAAACAGCGCGTAAATTATCTTCAATACTTAATTTTCTAAACACAGAAGCTTCTTGAGGTAAATAACCAACACCGAGTTGAGCACGTTTATACATCGGTTCATTTGTAATATCTTTATCATCTAAAAATATTTTTCCTGAATTCGGCTTTACCATTCCAACAATCATGTAAAATGATGTTGTTTTTCCAGCACCATTTGGGCCAAGTAAACCTACGATCTCACCTTGTTGCACTTGAACACTGACGTTGTTTGCAACAGTTCTGTTCTTATATTTTTTAACTAGATTTTCTGATCTTAATATCATCTTTAAAACGCGAGTTGAAAGCCAACTTTAACTCCAAAATTATCAATTGCTCGAGGTTTCAAATAAGTTGAACGCCATAAAGCATCCACCCTAAATAATTTAAAAATATTTTCGATACCTGCACTTACTTCTACATAAGGCTCATTTCCTAATGCACTCAATGTACTTGGAAATAATATTGTTTTCTTATTTTTTTCATTTACACTTCCCCATAATGCTTTACAAGTTACAACTTCGCGCCACTTTAATTTTTTAACTAAAGGAATTTTATTAAAGAGTAATCCTTCAAAATGATGAAAAACGCCTATCGAGGCATATCTATCACTTGCAAATTCGTAATATTTCATCATATTATAAGCCATATAATCATAAACATATGTTTCGTTACCTCCATGCAATTCCATTAAAGGGTATGGTAGTGTTCCAAATATTTGCCCTGCTTCAAGCGTGTAATCTGTATAGCCTAGTAAAGAAACTAATCTTACTCGATCACTCAAATTTAATGCAACCTTTTGATAATCATACTCACCTTGAAAAGCATTTTGAAGTGATTTAGCATAATTTAACTGAATGACAGGCCATTTGGTTCCTAAGCTAATGCGTGAAAAATCTCCATTCAAAAACTTTTCTTTATAAGCAAATCTAACGTTTAACCGAGCCTCTGTATTTCTTATATTTTCTTTAGAGGCAACACTTCCATCTCTTTTATAATATTGGTATGCGTTTAATATCAATGGCGTAATGGTTCGTCCAACTAAAGAAACCTTCGATGTTAGTCCCTCCATCCATTCTCTTTGATACCATGCTTCGGTATTATCAACACGTGTTAAATTAGTTAATGGACTTGTTCTGAACAACGAAGCAAATAAATTATCCTGAGAAAATCCATTTTGACTTTGACCTAAAATCTCATAGTCGCTTTTGTAATTCATTCCTACTAATTGACGGTGAGGTGTTTTAGTGATAAATGATTTAAACCCAATTCCATATTTAAACTTTTCATCTTTAAATCCATATGCTAAATAGCCATTTAACTCGTACCACCTGCTAAACTTACTACTCGTTCTTCCACCAAATCGAATGCGTGGCCCTTCAATCCTATTATAGCTTAATAAATTAAAATAAGGCCCAATCTCAAAATTATTTACCTTTTTGTACCCAGATACAAATATGGTGAGAATATCAACCCATGTGCGATATATTGGAAGTGTTTTAATGGTATCAATCATGTGGTAAATTTTTTTCTCTCTTATTGATAAGCTATCATGCCTGTTTGCATCCCAAAACTCATCTGTTTTTTTTGAAGCGTCATCTTCCACAATAATTTTATCTCCAAACTCATAAAACTTAACTTCTTTAGGTTGATTGATTGTAAAATTTTTATAGGATGTTGTTTTTCTACCATACACGCCAATTTGTTTTTCATTCATGGCAAAATCAATCACTAATCTATCTTTACTCAACATCCAAGTACTATCTATTTTAGTAAACTCTTGGATGATATTAGCATTATTAATAAAATTAATATTCGCGCCTTTTGGTATGCTCATTTCTAAACGTTTTACTGCCCATGTAGAATCAGAAATCCACATATTTCCGCTAAAACATAACTCTTGGGGACGTTTTGATTTAAATCGAATGTGGTAACATCTGGTGTTTCCTATATAAACACTATCTTCTAAATAATATTTATAATAAAACAGTCCATTGTCTGAAATAGGACTTGCAAAATCTTTACCAAATACCAAGATATTATTATCATAAATATTAATGTTTTGATACATATCTCCCATAATAGCAGAAATGCTGGTATTTTCGATGCCTGTAACCTTACTTGCTTTAATAATTTCTTTTCTTAAACTCGGATTACTTCTATAATACAATTCAGAAAGGGACTCGGTAATGAAAATTGGTAAGGATGGTTTTTCTCCTGAATTTATACTATCAACATTATCGAAAACAAATTGAATAGGCTTGAAAATTTTTTTTTCTCGCATTTCTTTTGGAATTCGACTCAAATCAAATTCAACTTTATTATAACTTTCATATTGATACGCCTCTAATTTACGTTTGTTATTAAATGGTTTGTTAGCAATGACATTTCTGATAATACGATGTGCTGGATTTTCTCCCGGATTAATAACTACTTCACCTAAATTATAACCCTCGGCTACTAAAGGAAAATTAACCATTTGACTTTGCCCTCTTTTAATAGATCGCGTCATCCTCTTGAAACCAACATAAGAACAAATGAGAGAATCACTTAATTTAGAAGTTGTAATCAAATAATTGCCATCAAAGTCAGTTGTAGCACCAATCGTTGTTCCTTTTAACATTACTGGCACAAATGGAAGCGGTTCTTTCGTTTCTGAGTCGAACACTTTACCCGACAGCGTGTAAATTTGAGCATCAATACCCAAGGAAATAAGAATAAAGAATAAAGTAAAATATAAAAAAGTGTGGCGTTGCATGAAATATAATATCTTTTAAAAGTACTGAAAAATAAATAAAAAAAATAAGAAAAAGCAGTCTTACCATTCACATTTAACAGATTGAATTTTAGGATAAATTTCTTATACTTGAGGTGTAAAATTTAACTTTAATATAATTCCATAAATATGCTTTCACTTAATCCATCCGAATTATCTATTCCACAATTACATCAATATTTATTAGGTGCAGTAGGACCTCGTCCCATTTGTTTCGCCAGCACTATTGATGCAAAAGGCAATCATAATTTAGCGCCATTTAGTTTTTTTAATGTGTTTTCTGCAAAGCCACCCATCGCCATATTTTCTCCCAATCTTAGTGGAAGAACAGGGCAAGCAAAAGACACGCATTTAAATGTAAAAGAAGTGCCTGAATGCGTTATTAATGTTGTAACGTACGATATGGTTCAACAAATGAGTTTAGCTAGTAGTCCTTTTGAAAAAGGTGTGAATGAATTTACAAAAGCAGGTTTTACAGCGATTGCATCTGATTTAATAAAACCAATGCGTGTAGCAGAGAGTCCTGTGCAACTCGAATGCAAAGTTTTTGAAGTAAAAGAAATTGGGAATTGCAATTTAGTGATGTGTGAAATTATTAAAATTCACATTAATGAATCTGTTTTAGGCGCTAACCAATTAATTGACCAACAAAAAATAGATTTAGTTGCTCGTATGGGTGGTAATTGGTATTGCCGAGCACATGGCGAGGCACTTTTTGAAATTGAAAAACCGATTACAACCATTGGAATTGGCGTTGATTCTATCCCATCCGCATTTAGAAATAGCAATATTTTAACAGGGAATAATTTAGGTCAGTTAGGTAATCTTGAAAAGCTTCCAACAACAGAAGAGGTAGCGCATTTTAAAAAAGAAAATAGTACTTCATTCAAGAATGACCAAGAAAAACACACTTATTTGAAAGCCTTACTTGATTCGAATAAACCTTTTGAAGCTTGGTGTTTAATATTAAGTTAGTTCATGTAATTATTTAATTTCTTGGCATAACTCTACCAAAACTCCGTTTGTGCTTTTGGGATGCAAGAAAAATATTAACTTATTGTCTGCCCCTTTTTTAGGCTCTTGATTTAAAACTTCGAATCCTTCTCGTTTTAAGCGATCCATTTCTTGATAAATATCATCCACTTCATAGGCGATATGATGAATTCCCTCGCCTTTTTTTTCAATGAACTTGGCAATGGCACTCGTTTCAGTCTTAGCTTCTAATAATTCTATTTTCGTTTCGCCTAACATAAAAAAACTCGTACTGACTCCTTCACTTTCTACAACTTCCATTTTATAATGGTCTTGTCCAAATAATTTTTTAAATAGCTCGTTGGAGTTATTGATATCTTTAACAGCAATACCGATATGTTCGATTTTTTTTATCATAATTTCATTTAATTATAAAAAATAAATAAGATTTTAAAATAGAATAATTTTTTAAAAATCATTTATTTATTCAAAAATACAGTTTCTTTCTATACTCCTACCATTATTTCAACTAATCTCATTCTATGAATCTAAAAAAAGATAATTCAGTTTAGAATTAAAAACAGCATAAAAAAACATGTCATTTTTATTTGAAATTCGTTCGTTTTCAGAAAGTTAAAATTAAATCAAAATACACTTTATCTTCAATTAAAAGCAATTAATCTACATAAATTATACTTTAATCGTAAATATTTTGTGTTTTTTATTTGTTAAAATAAAAAAAGAATGTACATTTGATCCATAATTTTAACATTTAAAAACAAACCTTAAAAAAACAAATCATGAAAAAATTAATTTTAGTATGCTCAACAGCAGCAGTATTATTTTTAACAAACTGCACAAGCGTAAACAAATCTATGCGCGAACCAAATACTCGCGTCAATTTAGAAAAGAAAGATTTTACTTTATCAGACCAAGTTACTGGTGAAGCCACTTCAACACAAATTTTAGGAATCGATTGGAACCGTTTATTCCATGTAACAAACGGTGGTGTTGCAAAAGATGGAGGATTACTTGCTTTACCAATTAATATTGCAAGTATACCAGTTATTGGCGGTTTTATCGTTAATCCAGTTGCAGGTTATGCGTTATACGACGTAATGGAAAAAAATAAAGGTTACGATGTAGCATTTTATCCTCAATTTGAAACTACGGTTAAACGTCCGATTGGATTAGGTTTTATTTATAAAGTAACAACCGTTAAAACAACCACACGTTTAGGGAAATTAAATAAATAAGCTGAATAAAATTTAGATAATCATAAAAAAAGGGATTGCGATGCAATCCCTTTTTTTATAGATTTTAATTTTACTTTTAAGCTTCAACTTCTGTAACGATACTTGGGAAGATACGTACATTATTATTTTCTTCTCTACGGAATTGGTAGGTATATTTATAATGTGCTTCTAAGCCAGATTTATTTGGTAAACCATTAATCATCATAATATTTCTATCTTTTGCAAAGCGTAATAATTCTCGTAAATAATGAGCTGAAATTTGTCCAACCTCATCAATAATACAATGAACGCGAAAATCAGAACTACTTCGGTGAGATGATTCTTTTATAAATACGTGTAATAGCGTGATATAAATAATCGCTTTTACTAACACGTCTGTTCCAGTACTTCCAATACTATCAATTTTATGAGTCCAACCTGTTTCATTTAAACCTTCTTTGATATTAAATTTCAATTCAAACAAATCTTGCAAACGAATTTCTTCTTGTTCTTGTTCTTTAATTGCAGTTCTTAATTGATCTAATAATTTAACAGCTCTGTTACTAATTTCACGATTTTTATGAGTCGCAAAATCAGTATTAAATAAACCTTCGTTATACACTAATCCATTTTCTTCTCTAAATTCTTGAATACGTTTCAATAATTTATAGACTTTATTATCCGATTCCTCTAATCGAATTTTAATAAATTCAATAAGTTTAGATTGCTCGAATTCAGCTTTTTTAAAGTCTTCTGCAATAAGAGTAATGATGTGTTGAATTTTATCTTTTTGCCCACTCAGTTCCTTCACTTTAGTGGCGATACTATCTGTTACTAAACCAATTTGTGTAGCCGTTTCTGCAATGGATAATTCAATTTTGTTTTCATTTATAAACGAACGTAAATTTTGAGCAAAGCGCTCGTATTCACCTTGTGTAGCATCATTACGAATGATGAAATTAAAATGGTTATCAATCCTAAACTTACCAGAAAACTCATTAACGTATCGTTGAAAAGCAGTGTACTCTTCATTAAAGTGCGAATCATTTTTTAATAATTGAGTGCACAAATCCATGACACTATAATTTGTTTTTTTAGGTTCTGCTCTATCTATGATATCTGCATACTTATTAAACACAGGAGTTTCACGGAAGTTTTTAGTAAAATAATTGATACCGTTATTAAACTCAATTAATTCTTCTTCAAAAGCACGTTTTTGTTTATTCAACTCCATACGTTTGATATTAAACTTGCGAGAAATTTCTTCTAACTCATTAGTTAAATCATTAGCTGTTTTAACGTATTCATCTTTCTTCTGAACTAAATCAGGAAGTTTATCGAAAATTTCACGTTTATCTTTTAAGTAATCACTTACAATTTGAGAATACTGATCAATTTCTTTTAAAGCTTCTTGAAGTTCTTTAATTTTTGTATCGATGCGTTTTATTTCTTTACTATCAACACCCTTGGCTTTAAAATTAGTTTCTTTCTCATTACTTAATTCTGTTTCTTTTTCTTCGTACTCTTTAACTTGATTTTTCTTTTCAACCTCTAACTC
>CANLAV010000078.1 GCA_947487905.1 Bacteroidota bacterium
GGGCATTTTTATTTTATTGAAATAATTAAATGCTTTTACTTCATCCAAACCCGCTATGTGATCTTTATGCTCGTGAGTAAAAACAACAGCGTCTAATGTTTTTAAGTTTTTTCTTAATAATTGTTGCCTGAAATCAGGTCCAGCATCAATAATTACTTTTGTTGTTTCACTTTCAATGAGGATTGATGATCGCAATCGATTATCTTTTGGATTATTAGATTTACAAACGGCGCATTCGCAACAAATAATAGGAACGCCTTGAGATGTACCCGTACCAAGAAATGTAACAATCATATTAATGTTGTTTAATGAGTTGAAAATAAATATCCTGATTAAGTAAGCCTAATATCAATGTAAATATAATTCCAAAGATTGCGCCCCAGAAATGGGCTTCATGACCAATTCTATCAACTGACTCATTGCTGGATTGACGTTTGCTTAAAAAATAACTGATTCCTAAATATAAAACACCAAATACCCAAGCCGGCATTGGTATAAAAAAGAAACCTAACTGAGAAAAAGGAGAGCAGGTGATAAAACTAAAAATTAAGGCGTTAACAGCGCCACTTGCACCTAACGAAGTATAATAGGAGTTGTTTTTGTTTTTCAAATATTCAGAAATAGTTGACGCATAAATGCCTCCAGTGTAAAGAAGCATATACATAACCATTCCCATTTTTTTATCTGGTACGAGAGCAGTTCCCATCAGTAAGGGTAAAACTTGTTCTTCTAAAATTGGTCCAAACATATATAACGCATACATATTAAATGCTAAATGAAGGTAATCGGAATGAAGAAATGCATGCGATAAAAATCGGTAATGTTGATTGTTATGCGAAATAGAATAGGGGTGAAAAATGTATTTATATTTTATGCTCGGATTATTCATAGCATACATCGAAAAGGCAACTGTTATTATGAGTATCGCTACGGTAATCATGGGGCTATTTTTAAAAGAAATTGAATTTTGGTAAATGTATAAATTTTAAACAAAAAAAGAGCTACAGTCTGTAACTCTTTTTTTTGTTTTATAAGTAGCTATTTTATTATTCTATTGATTTATTTAACTCTTCAACAGATGATTCAAAAGAGAAGGCATCGTTTAATAAAAAATAATTATTTGTATCTACACATCGCTTATATCCAATTTTTGCCAACTCTAATCGGTTTGCTTCAAAGCTAAATAACAACATAATGTCTTTAATTTGAGCTGCAGATAAGCAGTTCGATTTTAAAATTTGTTTGGCTGTGGTTAATTTGGTATCGTCAAAACTTTGTTTGCTAATAGTTTGCTTGGCAGATGAAAAACTTGAACTCGACATCGCAACTGCACCTTCGCATCCTGTTGATCTTGTAGCAGGCACAGAAGATGTTGATGTATTATTTTGAGTTGTTGTAGTTTGGTAAGAAGTGCTTGTTGTGGTTGTCGAGTGGTTTACTTGGTTAGGATCATTTAAATTAACGTTCATGTTTACACCAGGAATATTAATACCTATACTAATATTTCCATTACCTGTGCCATTTCCGCTAGTAGTAGTTGTTTGTTGTGTCGTAATTGTACTTTGAATTTCCGGCAATGGTTCAGTATTGTAATGAACTTCAGGCACAGCTGCGGAAGCCGGTGATGCTTGTGCTATTGGAACTTGACTGAAGTATCGCATCACATTTTCTAGTTTGTTATTCTTTTTAATTTTATAGGTTACTTCTAACGGTTCTTTTGATTCAACATCTGTAACATTTAAATATTTTTTTTCAATAGTTCCTTGTTTAGGATCTTCAAATATAATTTTAGTAGAATAATAAGGTTGAGTCAATCCTGTTACTTTTACATTTGTTAAAGCGATTTCATTTTGTCTGATGCCATTTAATACAACATAAAATTTTAATCCGTCTTCCGAAAAGATGATTAAGTTAGAGCCATTTTGAGCCATTGAAGCTAATGATAATACTGCAAACGCGAGTAAACTGTAAATTTTTTTCATGGTTTAGTTTTAGTAAATGAATATAAGTTTGTAGTTAATATTTCAAATATAATAAAAAATATAAAATAGGCATTATACAGTTAACAAACTCCATGCTTCAGGTTTATCATCGAATCCAATTTTAGTTTGTGCCCAAACATGTTTAAATAATTCTGAATGACGGTAAGCTTCGATATAAGATTCTTCTTTCCATAAGCTGTAAGTAAAAAAAATGTTTGGATTAGAGGCATCTTGTAATAACTCTACAAACGTGCAACCTTCAACGGCTGCAATTAATGCTTTTTTACTATTAAATAAATCAACAAACTCCTCAACGAATTCGGCTTTAAATGTCATTTTTACAATGCGTTTAATCATATACTTCTATAATTATTTTATCAATATGGTATTTTTCAAATAAAGATTTACTAAGAACAATTTTTGTTGCTGAAAGTCCATTTAAAGCAATTTCTAACAACCCCATGGAATTAAAAAAACAAATGACATTACCGTGATTTACATCATCATAAGTGTTAGAAATTTTATCTATTGTTCCAGATGGTAAATCAATTGTGAATCGCTTATTACCAACTTTATTATCAAACTCTTGTTGGGTAATACTTGTAATTAAATTGCCAAAATCATCTTCATAAATTACCTTTCCTTGTAAATTGCTTGGTGTAGTGTAGCTCTCAAAATTAATGCTTCTACAATAATCATTCGTTAATAAGCTAAATTCTTCTAATGGTTTATCTGCTAATATTTTCAGAGCAACATCTACAAATACATCTCTTAAATAAAAAGCATGTTGTTGTGCATTTTCAAAATATATTTGATAAACAGGTTCATTAAAATTTTTATCCATCAACGTAAATAGCCCATTATCAGGACTAATAATGTATTGATGGTTATACTTTGTAATTAAGTAACGTTTATTGTCTAGGCCAATATCTGCTCGTGTTGACATTGAACTCACATTTTTAACGGCGAATAAATGAATGGTTTCGTTAGCAAAATAGGGTAGAGCACTTTTTAATGCAAAGGCGCCCTCTGTATGAGCGTGTCTATTAACATTGCAGGCTAAATCAACAATTGTACATTCTGGTTGTTTATTATAAAGTAAGCCTTTTACCATAGCCAAATAAGGATCGCGGTATCCTAAATCGGTAGTAATGGTAATGAGTTGCATATGGAAAACTTTTTAAATTTATTCTAAATGTAAATATTATTTTAGCCCTAACTTTAAAATATATAGTAATTGATTAACACGATTATTAACATTTAGTAAAGCGATTTATTTAATTTTAATACCACCTCATGATTGAAAAAACAATAACCATAGATAGTATAGAGCCTGTTGAAATATACGGAGTAAATGATGTGAAACTCAATGTGATAAAAAAGTTTTTCCCTAAACTTAAAATTGTGGCGCGGGGATATTCTATTAAAGCGATTGGAGAAGACATTGAAATTATTTCTTTTGAGAAAAAACTCAACATGTTAGTAGATTATTATCATAAAAATGGCATTTTAACGGATACGGTGATTGAACGTTTGCTCGGACAAACAGGTGATAACTTAATGAAAGAGAAAGAAGAGGCCGCTACTAGTGATATTATTTTGTTTGGAAACAACGGATTAGTGATAAAAGCTAGAACTGAAAATCAGAAAAAAATGATTTCTTCCGTTAACAAAAACGATATGTTATTTGCTGTGGGCCCTGCAGGAACTGGGAAAACTTATACAGCTGTGGCATTAGCTGTTAAGGCATTGAAAAATAAAGAAGTTAAACGTATTATTTTAACTCGACCTGCCGTTGAGGCTGGAGAAAATTTAGGTTTTTTACCAGGAGATTTAAAAGAAAAATTAGATCCTTACATGCAACCATTGTATGATGCACTTTTTGATATGATTCCGCTAGATAAGTTAAATCAATACATTGAAGCTAATATCATTCAAATTGCACCTTTAGCATTCATGCGAGGTAGAACCTTAGATAATGCTTTTGTGATTTTAGACGAAGCGCAAAACACAACTGAAAGTCAAATGAAAATGTTTTTAACACGAATGGGAGCTAATGCTAAATTTATTATTACAGGAGATCCATCTCAGCAAGATTTACCGCGCAATCAGCCTTCTGGATTGAATCAAGCCATTCGTTTATTGAAAAACACAAAGGATATTGATTTCGTTGAGTTAACTACTGTAGATGTTATCAGACACAAATTAGTTAAAGCTATTATTGAGAAATACGAAGCTGATACTATTAAAAAGTAAATTTATAATCACCAAAAAAAATAACGATGCCTTTACAAGAAATACAAAAAATAGTTGACGATTGGATAAAAAAATATGGTGTTAAATACTTTAATGAATTAACGAACACAGCTATTTTAATGGAAGAAGTAGGCGAAGTCGCTCGGATTATGGCTCGTCGTTATGGAGAACAAAGTGAAAAAGAATCTGACAAGAATATAGATTTAGGCGATGAATTAGCAGATGTTTTATTTGTTTTAACGTGTATTGCTAATCAAACTGGAATTAATTTACAGGATGCTTTTCATAAAAACATGGAAAAGAAAACAAATCGTGATTTTGAAAGGCATTTAAATAATGAAAAATTAAAATAAAAGACATTGAAAATTAAACAGGTTGTATATAATTTGATAATTCTTTTTTTATTTACGCAAACAGCTATATCTCAAAATAGTTTGATTGGTATTGATGAACAAACCAAAGATATTGGCTTAGTAGATCATATTTACAAAGTGAAAGCAGATTTTATAATTACCAATCATCAATCTAAAAATTTGTATCTCTTAAGAGCCGATGCTGAAAAAGGACTTACGATTCAAACTTCTAAAAAAACAATTAAACCGAATGATACAACGATTATTGTTGTTGAATTTATTCCAACACAAACAGGAAAGTTTACTAAAAACATTGATTTAATTACTAGTGCAGATGGTGCACCGTTTAAATTTTCATTAACAGGGCAAATACAATCTATAAAAACAGATGATAAAACCGCTTGTTTTTATTTCAAGAAGCCAATCAATTCGGGTTTTAAAAAGATTGAACCTATTGTAGTTAGCGAAATCAATAAACCAAAAGATAGTTCAAATAAAATACCTGACTATACTAATGATCAATCAACTCCGCCTACATCGAGTAAAACAGTTACAGTAACAAAACAAAAAACAACTACTACTGAAAAAGATACTAGTTTAAATCGAGACAATAGATTAGATCAAAATTTGTATAAACCCAATAATATTATTTTTTTAGTAGATGTTTCTAGTTCAATGAAAGACACGAATAAATTAAAAGTCATGCAATTTGCCTTACATAATTTAATTGATGTTTTAAGAGAAACGGATAGAATCACATTCATTACCTACGCTGATTCTGTTAGAACATTAAGAAATGGCGTGAGTGGTTCCGATAAAAACGACTTGCATGCGGTTGTAGATTTATTAAAAGCAAAAGGAACAACTAAAGGTAAAAAAGCAGTTTTGTATAGTTTAGACGTGGCTTTAAAAAATTATATTGAAGGGGGTAATAATCAAATTATTTTAGCCACTGATGGTAAATTTAGATTCGATGAAAAAGATCAAGCTCTATATGTTTCTAAGCAAGGCGACAATCTTGTTAAGCTGAGTACTATTGCATTTGGTGACGATAGAGAGGCTATGTATAATTTAAAAGATATAGCACATAGTAGTAATGGAAATTTTATTCATATAAAACATAAATCCAAAGCGAAGGATCAGTTATTAGATGAAATAAAAAAGAATAGTCTTAAATAATTGGCTCAACTTGAAATAGAGTTCCTTCTATAGCTAAATCTGTATTATTAAAAATAGGTTGAGCTTCCATCAAAAATTCGGAGAGGTCATCGTAGCGAGCAGAATAATGACCTAATAGAAGTTTTTTTGCACCACATAACTTAGCCATGTGAGCAGCTTGTGAAGCAGTGCTATGAAATGTTACGTTTGCTCTTTGTTTCATTTCGTTTAAAAAAGTAGACTCGTGGTAAAGTAAATCTACAGATTGTATATCATTTGCCAGGGCTTCAAAAAATCGAGTGTCGCTGCAATAAGCATAACTTCTTGGTTTTGCAGGTGGATATGTTAACTCTTCGTTTTTAATGATATGACCATTTTCATCAATGGCATCCATTCCTAATTTGAGTTTATGAATTTCCGCGATAGATACGTTTAGTTTTTCTAGTTTATATTTATCTACGTTTCTTGGCAAAGGCTTTTCTTTGAATAAGAATCCTGTGGTGTTAATACGATGTTGCAAAGGAATACTATAAACTTCTACTTTTTCATCTTCCCATAGTAACTCTTTTGTTTTATGCTGCGTGTCAATGTAGGTAATGGGGTAGGATAAATAGGTATCAGAATGTTTATGAATTAATTGAATGATTTCTTTTAATGAAGGCGGTCCAAATATGGTTAATTCATTTTTACGACCCAGTAAATGCATACTTGCCAAAAAACCAGGTAGTCCAAAAAAATGATCGCCATGCAAATGACTAATAAATATATGGTTGATGTTTTGAAAGCGTGCTTTGTATTTGCGTAATTGAATTTGTGTAGCTTCTCCACAATCAATTAAAAATAGGCGTTCAGCAATGTTTAATAATTGTGCTGTAGGATTTCTTTTAACCGTTGGTGTTGCGGCACTACTTCCTAAAATTAAAAGTTGAAAGGTTTGAACTGCCATTTTTTATAGAGAATGCCTTGTTTTATTGTGAATTAAATTAAATACCACCTTGTTGTTTTCTGATATACCATTCGGTTGTAAGAAACGCTAAAATTAAGGCAAATAACCATTTTAAATTAATTAAATCAGTAATTTGTTTTTGTAAGTAAGAAATTGATTTGATAGATTCATTCTTTAAGATAGATTGTTGTAATTGTTCTAATTCATTTTTATAAACTAATTTCCCTCCGCTTTCTTTCGACAATTGATAGAGTAAGGCATGATTTGCAAGTATATTTATTTTTTCGGAAATAATTTCTTTAATGATAATATTTCCTGTTTTTTTGTAAACCTTATCGCCAACTTTAGTATTTGCCTCATAAGAGTATTCACCTGAAGGAAATTGGCCCGAAGTTAATTGGTAATTGTTTTGTTTTTTCGAAAATGTGAAATTAAATCGATTGTTTTTTTCATTTGTCAATACAAGCGTAACATCGGGTTCAGAAATCAATTCATAACTTTGGTTATATAACTCTGCTGTAAAATCAATGGATTCGTTTTCATAAATTATTTTTTTAGAATATACCCTGAAAAAACTTTTATCTGCTTTGGTTGAAAGATATTGCACGGTTTTGTGTATCAATTCGTTAAATAGTTGGTGACTTTCATGGTCTAAATAATCTCTTAATTTCCATCGCCACAGTCCGTCACCAAAAAAACCGGCCGTTTTTACGCCGTTAGTTTCATTAAAAATAAATAACGGTGTTTCTGTGTTTACAACACCAATGCGTTGATTCATTAAAGCATACGAACCATTAGCCAAATTAAAACTTCCAAAGTTGCACTTTATAGCAGGCCATTCATTAACACCATTTTTTAATTCACGATTTAATTCAAACAATGAAAAATCTTTATTGAGTATTGCTTCAGCATCATTTAGCTTATTATTAGTTGAAGGAATTGAAAAATTGAGTAAAGTTGGTGGTGGGTTTAAGCCAATATAGAAAATTGATTTTTTAGTTGTTTTTAACTCTTCCAAAATTTTTGGAGGAATGGCATTTACTTGATGAAGTATTATTAACGAATAGGGTTTAATTGATGTTGTTAGTTCGTTAATTAAAACAATGTCTACTTCATAGGTTTGCGTTGCACTGATACTTTCATTTATAGCCGCAATATCAGGATGTGGCGCATTAGCAACAATCAAAATTTTGTCGCGATTATCAATAACATCAACAAAAAAAGATTGTACATTATTTGTTTTATTTTTGTCTTCTGTCAAATCAGAAAGTGTGACTGTGTATTTTTGTAATCCTGTTTTAGTCGCTTCAATGCTAAAGTTAAAAGGTTTACTAAAGTTTTCTGATTGAATTGAAATTTTTTCGTTTTTTATTACCAATCCGTTTTGAGAAATAGACAGGTTAACAGATTTGTTTTTCAATCCACTTGCATTCACAATAATTTCAATTGGAAATGAGTTGCCGAGGTATGCAATTTGATTTTGGTTAATGGCTTGAATCCATACATCTTTTTGTTCAATTGTATCGCCAAATGCAATGGTATAAATGGGAGCATTTAGTTTTGATTTTGTATGTAATGGATTTTTTCCTTTATTGTAAATGCCATCAGTTGCTAGAACAATGGCTCCTACATTACTGTTTGCGTAATTATTTTCAATATCTTCGAAAACTTTTGAAATATCAGTTTCCTTTCCTTTAAAATCAAATGTTTCAGTAGGTTTCGATTCCGTATCAAATCGATATAATTTAACAGTATATTTTTCTTTTAACGCTTCTGTAAATTTTTTTAAATCAGGAATATAATTATTTTTTATTTCCGAAGAATCTTTATTAGCAATAATAGATGATGAATTATCTTGTGCTATAATGATGATTGGTTTTTCAACTTCGGTGGTACTATTTTTGATAAATACATCTAGTAGCAATAACGTAATGAGTGTGATTGATGTAAACCTAAAAATCGGTAGTATGGTTGTGATAAGTTTACTTCGTTGATTATTTTTTTTATCTCTAAAATATAATAGGAATGCATACAATAATCCAGCAATCATGCATAGAAAGGTATAATACCAAGGATAATTAGAAATAAATTGCATGTGCATAGAAAGTTTAGATACTTATTTAAAGTATGAAACAAGAAACTTTAAGGTTTTTAAAGTTTCTTGTTTTAAGAGAAATAAAAATTAAGTTAACATGCCTCCACATACATTGATGCATTGACCTGTAATGTAGGTGCTCATATCACTTGCTAGAAATAAAGTTAGATTTGCAACATCTTCTGCAGTTCCACCACGTTTTAATGGAATGGTATCTCTCCATTGTTGTACAACTTTTTCATCAAGCGCCGCTGTCATTTCTGTTTCAATAAATCCAGGCGCAATGGCATTGCTACGAATATTTCTAGATCCTAATTCTAATGCCACTGATTTTGTAAATCCTATGATACCAGCTTTTGATGCTGAATAATTTGTTTGTCCCGCATTTCCTTTAACTCCTACAACAGAGCTCATATTTATAATAGAACCCGAACGCGCATTTAACATTGGTTTTTGAACGGCTTTGGTTAAATTAAAAACGGATTTTAAATTCGCGTTAATTACTTCATCCCATTGTTCTTCTGTCATTCGCATAAGTAATGTGTCGCGGGTAATCCCTGCATTGTTTACTAATATATCTACTGTTCCAAATTCCGCAACCACATCAATAACCAATTGGTCAGCTGCTTTAAAATCAGCTGCATCACTTTGATAACCTTTAGCTTTGATTCCAAATGCAGCTAATTCTTTTTCAAATGCTAACGCTTTTTCAACTGAATTTAAATAGGTGAAAGCAATGTTACAACCTTGTTCTGCAAATTTAATGGCAATACCTTTTCCAATGCCTCTTGATGCGCCAGTAATGATGGCTACTTTGTTTTGAAGTAATTTCATACGATGTAATTAATTTGTTTTTTAAAGTTTAAATATACAAAGTAAATTACAAAAGTGAATAGTGGTAGAATACTATTATTTTAAATTATTAAAATACATCCTATTGATTTTTAGTCTACTTAAATATTTTGCCAACACAAATTATATTTTAATCAATTAATTGTACTTTTTTAACCACACTGAATTTTCCGTTAAATGTGAAGTTAAATGAATATAGGCCATTCCCTAAGTTTAAATTGTCTGTAATTTGAATTGTATGCCCACCTTTTATTAACGAATAAAATGTTTTGCTCCATACTATTTTTCCTTTAAAATCTGTAACATGAAGATCCATATCTCCGTCGGAAGGAATCTTAATTTGTAAGCTAATATGTGTTTTAGTTGGGTTTGGAAAAATAGAAACGATTAAAGGATTACTTCCATCTAACGGTTTTATTCCCGTAGGCTGACTTTTCAGTAACCATAACTCGTATAATGTATTATGTGCGTTTGTTACACCAGTATTATTCGCTGTAAATGGGTTAATTTGTGTGCTATAAATACCTCCTAATATATGACCAAGCAAAGTGGAGTCGGCAGTTAGTTGTGATAATTTAATTATTTCAGTATCATAATGAGGAATTGAATGATTCAGAATAAATTCAGCACTTGCTCCAATTAATGCAGGCATTTCAATTGGTAAAACATTTTCTTGTAAAACACCCGTTGAATTTCTAGAAACACGACTGATTGTTTTTACAAATGGCACATTATTATCTTGTGTAAGCACTCCTCCAATATATGAGTACTGACTTATTCCTCCAAAAAATAGTGAATGCATAGTGTTATTTAAACTATCAAAAGTTGAAATATTTGCAGAATGATAGTTGCTTAGATATTGATTAAATCCTGTAACAGGATTGTGACCGCTAGCTTTAATATCTACAGGATATAAAAACGGTAAATCAACACCAATTTGAAAAACACCTGAAGAGATTGTATAACCTTCTTCTCCTGTTGGGAAAATTTGAGGCATTAAATTATAATCTCTTCGGTGTAAGTGAACCATGTCAGTTGTTTTTGTGTAATTAGATACACTTAAAGCCGTTCCGTAATTATTAATAGTGAATTTACTCAACCCATCAACATACGTTTGAGTATAA
>CANLAV010000079.1 GCA_947487905.1 Bacteroidota bacterium
AAATGAGCATAATGACAACACCCACAATTAATCCACCTAAATGAGCGAAATGACCAACATTATCACCTGAACGATTTAAGAAACCAGTCACCAATTCAAATAAACCGTAACCTAAAACTAAATATTTGGCCTTAACAGGAATAACAAAATAAATATTTAAATAGGTATTTGGGAACATCATGGCAAACGCAACTAATAATCCAAAAACAGAACCTGATGCACCCAAACAAACCAAACTATTATAAACTTGCTGCTGGTAATCCAAACCGTCAATACTTGCAAAATCAACATTAACAGTTGATAAAATTTGTTCTGACTGAAAATAAAAAGCGATGTATTGAGCGATAGCAGCGCCAAAACCAGTTAATAAATAAAAGTTTAAAAAACGTTTCTGTCCCCATAAATTTTCTAAAATAGAACCAAACATGTAAACCGCAATCATATTAAAAAAAAGATGACTTAAATCAGCATGCATAAACATGTATGAAATAAATTGATGCGGTTTAAATAAAGAAGATTTAAAATAATGTAAATCTAAATATTGATCAAATGGGAAATCTTTAAATAAAAAACGACTTGCTACAAACAAAGCAATATTAATAATTAAAATATTCTTTACAACAACTGGTAACTGCTGAAATTGCCTCGGTTTAAACTCTTGATAACTCATCTTAAAATTACTTTTTAAAAAATGCTTCTAAATCTATTTTGCTCATCTCCATGATAATTGGCTTTCCACTTGGACTATATAAAGGATTTTCACAGTGAAATAAATTTTCCAAAATCATTGTCATTTCTTCCTCTTCAAGTTGCTTACCGTATTTAATGGCTGCGCTTTTTGCCATACTCTTACAGAGATTTTCAAATGGATCCATTTTAACATCGAAGGTATTTAATTTATAACTCTCTAAAATACTTTCAATCATTTCTTGAATATTAAACTCTCCTAATTCTGCAGGTGTTCCGCGAACAATAATTGTATTTTTTCCAAAGGCTTCAATTTCAAAACCTAATACTACAAAGTAATCATTTAAAGAATTAATTAAAATAAAATCATTTGGAGTAACTTCTATTGTAATTGGAAATAATATTTGCTGACATGCTGTCGAATTATTATTATCCTTAACTGATTTATAATGTTCGTATAAAATTTGTTCGTGTGCACGCTGCTGATCAACAACCAATACTCCGTTTTCATGCGCACAAACAATAAAACGATTATACATCTGAAACTTTTTCTGAAAACTATTTTCCGAAAACAATTGCTTTTGTTCTAAAGGTTTTTCAATATCAAACTTTTCTTGATCAATTACCTCTGGCGATTGCGTATATTTATCATACAAGCTTTGCCAGTTTTCCTTATTATGTCTCTGTAATGCTGTTTCATTTGTTTGCTTATAATTGTTAGCAGATTTTACATTACTTTCGAACGGATTATAATTTGGATTAAAACTTACTGTAGGTTGGGAAACTTGTTTTGTATAATCAATTTCAAAACTCATTTCACTATTAAAATCCAAACTTGGAGCGACATTAGCTTTTCCAAGAGCTCTTTTAACTGAACTATGTAATAATGCATAAATGATTTTTTCATCCTGAAATTTAATTTCTGTTTTCGTTGGATGAATATTTATATCTATGGTTTGTGGATTAACATCTAAAAATAAATAGTAAGCAGGATGACTATCATTTGAAATAAGATCGCGATAGGCTTCGGCCACGGCATGATGTAAATAAGGACTTTTTATAAATCTGTTATTCACAAAAAAATATTGATCACCTCTTCGTTTCTTAGCATTTTCAGGCTTTCCAATATAACCAGTAATTTTAACAACATCTGTTTCTTCTTGAATAGTCACCAATTTTTGTTGCAAGGTTTTGGTGAATAAGCCTGAAATACGTTCGATGGTTGTGGTTGATGGTAAATTATAAACTTCATTACCATTGCTGTAAAATTGAAAATGAATTGTAGGGTGAGGCAATGCAACGCGTTCAAATTCATCAATGATATGTTTTAATTCGATAGAATCATCCTTAAGGAAATTTCGTCGCGCAGGAATATTAAAAAATAGGTTTTTAACACTAAAAGAACTTCCTGTTTGAGACTGACATTCTTCTTGTTTTATAAATTTGTTACCTTCAATTTCAATCAATTGTCCGACAACATCTTCTTGGCGTTTAGTTTTCAATTCAACTTGTGCTACAGCTGCAATACTGGCCAAAGCTTCACCTCGAAATCCTTTTGTATGGAGTTTAAATAAATCTTCCGCTACTTTAATTTTTGATGTAGCGTGTCTTTCAAAAGCCATTCGTGCATCAATAGGACTCATTCCTAAACCATTATCAATAACTTGAACTAAGGTTTTGCCAGCATCTTTTACAATAAGTTTAATAAACGAAGCTTTTGCATCAATAGCATTTTCGAGCAATTCTTTTACTATAGATGCTGGGCGTTGTACAACCTCTCCAGCCGCTATTTGGTTTGCAACACTATCAGGTAAAAGGGTAATTACATTTTGCATATCGTAAAGGTAATTTTTTACTTGGTTTGAAGTAAAACTGATTTAAAAATAAAAAAATAAAAAATATTTCAATTAATCAATTTTATTTTATATATTTCACAAAAAAACCAATTAGTTATGTCGAAAAAAACAAAAACTTCGCCAAAAAATAAAAAAACTGTACCTAAAAAAGTTGTCAAAAAAACAACTAAAACAGTTATTAAAGCAAAGCCTGTTAAAAAAACGGCCATAAAAACTAAAATTGCACCAAAAAAAGCTGTTGCTAAAAAAGTAAATACACCTAAAAAAGTTGTAAAAAAGGCTTCAGTTAAAAAAATAATATCAAAAAAAATAGTCGCAACTAACAAAAAGCCAGTTAAAAAAACGATAATCAAAAAGAAAATTAGTCCTAAGAAAAACATAAAAGCAGTTGCTAAAAAAGTAGCGGTTAAAAAGTCAGCTATTAAACCTAAATCAGCGCCAAAGAAAGCTATTGCAAAAAAAATAGTAGTCAAGAAAATGGTTGCCAAAAAGGCAATCGTTCAGAAGCCTAAAGTTGCAAAAGATCTAAAATTAAAAGCAACAAAAGTTGAAAAAATAGCCGTTATAAAAGAACCAAAAATTAAGGTTGAAAAAGTTGCAAAAGTAAAAGTTCCAAAACCTGCAAAAATAAAGCCGGTTGTTATAAAGAAGCCTATTGTTGCTCCAACAACCTTTAGAAAAGCAGAAACGGGTCCAGTTAAGTTTATTAAAGAACCCAATGGAAAATTTGAGATGGAATTTGTAATCAGAGCTTCTGAAGATATGGTTTTTGAATTTGTAAGTACTGAAAGTGGTTTATCTGAATGGTTCTGTGATGATGTTACCATACGTGACGGTATATTTACATTTGATTGGGATGGACAAATTCAAGAAGCTAAATTGATAAAAGAAGTTCCTCCAACCTACATTAGATACCAATGGATGGATAAAAATGATGGAAGTTACTTTGAATTTAGAACACAAAAAGATGAATTAACAAATGATATTTCTTTAATCATAACTGATTTTGCAGATAATAAAGCAGAAGAAATATCATCACGTTTGTTATGGGAAAGTCAAGTTGATAAATTACTTCACGTATTAGGATCTTTCTTTTAATAAGTGATTGACCAATTTTACTCAACTCTTATCTTTGTATCCAAAAAATAACTAATTTAGCACAAATTAACTTTAAAAAACTCGCTATCGAATAGACATCTACTTAAATTTTTTATTAATTATTTAACTGTAGCCATATGTCTATTCAATTGTTATCCGATAACGAGTTAATTCATTTATATATTAACGGAAATGAAACTGCACTTTCTGTTTTAGTGAAACGTCACAAAAGACGAATTTATTCCTATATCTATTTGATAACACGCAATAAATCTCTTACGGAAGATGTATTTCAAGATACTTTTTTTAAAGTGATTCAAACATTAAAAAAAGGTAAATACAACGAAGAGGGTAAATTTTTACCTTGGATTTTACGCATTGCTAAAAATTTAATTATAGATCATTTTAGAAAAACAAAGAAAATGCCAAGCATCTCTTACGTCATCAATGATGAAGGAGAAGAAACAACTATTTTTGATATCATTCCTGACGTCAATAATCAATCAGGAAACATAGAAGAACAAACTCAATTAAAAAAAGACATTCGCTCTATTGTAAATGAATTGCCGATAGAACAAAAAGAGGTTGTAATTATGAGAACGTATTACGATATGAGTTTTAAAGAAATTGCATTGATGACAAATGTATCTATTAACACATCGTTAGGTAGAATGCGTTACGCTTTAATCAATTTAAAAAAGATGTTAGAGGAACGAAATATAGAAAGTTTTGTTGCCTAATAAATAGTAGTTTTTGTTAAATAAAAAAAACCTCCACTCGGAGGTTTTTTTTACTTTATAACATTATATTAGATTAAGCCTCAGTTGAGATAATTTCAGGATCAACCATAATACGACCGCAGTGCTCACAAACTAAAATCTTTTTATTCATTTTAATGTCTAACTGTTTTTGTGGTGGAATTTTATTGAAGCATCCACCGCAAGAATCACGTTCAACAGGAACAACGGCTAAGCCATTACGAGTATTTGAACGTACACGCTTGTATGCATTAACTAATCTGTCTTCAATGGCCTTAGAAGCAACTTCTGAAGCTTTCATTAAGTCTTTTTCTTCTTTTTCAGTTTCAGTGATAATTTCATCTAACTCTGATTTTTTCAACTTCAAATCTTTTTTACGTTCAGAAAAATCAACTTGAGATTTTTCAACGATTTCAGATTTTTGTTCAACTCCGAACTTGTATTCTTTTAAGCGTTTTTCAGCTAATTGGATTTCTAAATTTTGAAATTCAATTTCTTTAGTAATAGCATCGTATTCTCTATTGTTACGAACTTTACCTTGCTGCGCTTCGTACTTTTTAATATTAGCTTTAAAATCTTTGATAGATTCTGTTTTCTCAAGAATTTGTGCTTGTAATTCTTTTAACTCATCTGATAAATTAGTAACACGAGTTTCTAAACCAGCAACACTATCTTCCAAATCTTGAACTTCTAAAGGTAATTCACCTCTAATAATACGGATACGATCAATTTTAGAATCGATTATTTGTAATTCATATAAAGCACGAAGTTTTCCTTCGATAGATGCATCAACTTTTTCTTTGATTTTAGCGCACATAGTTTAAAAATAATTAACTGGGTTAGTATTTACTTCTGTTAAATAGAGGGCAAAAGTAGGAAATTTATTTGATATAACTTCATAAAATATTTCGGGTGTAAATTGCTCTGATTCGTAATGTCCAATATCTGCAATTAATATCTGATTTTCAGCATCAAAAAACTCGTGGTATTTAAAGTCAGAACTTATATAAATATCTGATTTAGAATTAATTGCATTTTTTAAAAGAAAACTTCCACTCCCACCACAAATGGCAATTTTTTTCACATCTTTATTTAATAACGAGGTGTGTTTTAAAGTTTTAAGATTAAATACAGACTTTAAATGATTTAAAAAATCGATTTCAGGCATAGGGATTTCTAATTCACCTATTAAACCAGAACCAATACTTTCATTCGTGTTTTCTAAATTAAATATATCGAATGCCACTTCTTCGTATGGATGTTCACTTTTTAATGCTAAAATGACGTCATGTTGTTTAAAAGCATCAAAAACAACTTCCAAGCGAATTTCTTTTTCTAAATGTAATGTTTCTTTATCACCAACAAAGGGATTTGAATGAGCATTGCCTTTAAAACTTCCAACTCCATCAATAAAAAAACTACAATGTGAATAGTTACCTATATGACCAGCGCCTGCTTCAAAAAGTTTATTGCTGACGGCTTCTAAATTTGCAGTAGGAACAAATGTTACTAATTTTTTTTGTGTGTATTTTTTTGGTAAAAGAATTTGACAATTTATCAAGCCAATTTTTTGAGCTATTTTATGATTAACACCTTCTTTTAAATTATCTAAATTTGTATGACAAGCATAAATGGCGATATTATGTTGTAACGCTTTGATAATGGTACGTTCAACGTAATTAGATCCAGTAATTTTCTTTAATCCAGAAAATATAATGGGATGGTGTGCAATAATTAAATTACATTTTTTTTCAATGGCATCATTAATTACTGCCTCGGTACAGTCTAAACAGAGTAAAGCTCCTGTAATAAATTGTTCTGGGTTTCCAGTTAATAAGCCACAATTATCATAACTTTCTTGTAATGATATGGGTGCCAATTTTTCGAGTTCATCAATGATATGTTTTAATTCCATCTCTTGTTTTATTTTAAATCTTTAACCAACATATTTCCTTTTGAGGTATTCAAAACCTCATCCAGTTCAATCATCAATTTATTAATCAACATTAAATCTGCCGTATTTTCAATTGGCAATTCATTCACACCTTTTTCATCCAATTTATTGACAATAAATTTAATAGTAAGCTTAGAATCAGATATAGCAGGTTGGTAAGTAGTTTCCTTATCATTCAATGTTTTTACTTCAATAAATATATTTGTTTCAATAAATTCAGCAATAATTACTTTGGTTAAACGAATTGGTAAATCTAGCTTTGAAGAAATGTCAAAAATAGATTGTGCAGGTTTACCGTCGTTGAAATTTTTCACGACATGACTTGCTATCATAAGCGCAATAACACGCTTATAGCGGTCGCTGATATTATTTATATCACTTTCCAATTCGTAATGATCTACATTTTGCCAGGCGTAGGTGAGTTCTGAGCCAAATAAGACAACAAACCAAGAGTATTGAATCCAAACTAAAAATAATGGTAATGCTGCAAATCCTCCATAGATTTTATTATAAGATCCTACTCCTATTTGCGAAGTGACATATGCCCATTGTAATAATTCAAATAAGAAAGCTGCAATAAACGCGCCTTTTAAAGCAACTTTAAAATTAACTTTGGTATTTGGTAAAGCCATATACAAAAAAACAAACATAGCCCACACTAATGAAAAGGCAAATAACTTTAAGAAAAAGGCGTTCATTGGAGAAATAACTGAAAAACTATTTGCAACGGTATCAAGACCTGTTTTAATAAGAATGGTAACTCCTCCAGATACTATTAAAAAAACAGGAGCAATTAGCATGATTGATAGGTAATCTGTCACCTTTCTTACCCATGTTCTATCTTTCTTAATTTTCCAAATGTCATTAAAACTTGTCTCAACACTCCCTAATAATTTCATGACACTCCATAATAATAATACAACGCCTACTCCAGCAATTAAACCTCCTTTAGTATTTTCGAGCATTTTATTAGCATAATCAAACGCTTGAATTAAAATATTTTTTTGATCCGAAAAATCATTGAGTAATTGCTGCTCCAATACCTCTTGATAACCAAAGCCCTTAGCAATTGCGAAGGCTAAGGCAATAATGGGAACGATAGAAAACAAGGTATAATAGGTTAAAGCGGTTGACTTTACAAGACAATTGTCTTCCGTAAATCCTTTTATAGCTAATGAAAAAACACGAAGGTGTTTCAATAAAAAACTTTGTTTCTTATTGAGTTTACCTATTCTTAATCGCCAAAGCTTGATAGAAAAAAAATCAACTAAACTTTTAAAAGCATTCATTAAACTTGCCATACACTGAATTAAATCAACTATTATTTTTACTGATCTCATTTCGAAGTTGAGATGCAGTTTTTGTCCGACCATCATGACTCCAACCTGGAGGACAAAAAATATATCCAAGTTTATGTTTTAATCCTTTTGTTTTACGAACATCATTTATAATTGCTTTCCACTCGTGAAAAACCATGGTGATTGGGTTATAGGAATTAATATTTGATGTTAATCCATATACAACAACTTCATCTTCTTTTGCAAAAGTTCCAAATAAACGATCCCAAATAATTAAAAACATACCCATGTTCTTATCAAGATACTTAATATTACTGGCATGATGAACTCGGTGGTGGGATGGCGTTGATAAAAACCATTCTAAAAAACCTAATTTTCCAATTGTTTTCGTGTGAATTAAAATGCCATAAATTTGAGTGGCCGCATACATAAATAAAATATCTAATGGTTCAAAACCAAGAATAGCTAATGGTATAAAATAAACAAAACGATACAATGGCTGAAATACAGAAGAACGAAATCCAACTGTTAAATTAAACTCTTCAGAAGAATGATGCGTAACATGAACGGCCCAGAAAAATCTGCAATAATGATCAACGCGGTGTAACCAATAAAACATAAAATCTTGAGCAATTAACAAGGTAAACCAATATAAAAATGGATTTGATTTAACATCAATTTGCACAGTTTTAAATTGATAAAAATACAATAATACAGCTAGGCAAATTCCTCTTACTATTAAATCTAACCCCATATTTAATAGGGTTAAATAAACATTAGCTAAAATTCCCTTTACAGAATAATAGTGCTTATGTTTCAAATAACTATATACAATTTCAGCACCAATTACGATAACATAAACTGGCACAGTTACTAGCAATAATATTTCTTCTCTAAATCCTAACATAAATAAACTAATGGTAACAAAGGTATTAATCTCTAAATAAACTGAAGAAGTTTTTTTCTGTTTTAACTTCTCCGAAAACAGTCGTGTAATTTAAAATATAAAAATAGGTTCCTGAAGGTGCGGGTAAAGACTTTACATTTCCATCCCAATAGCCTAAGACTCCTGTCCATTGATATAACTTTAATCCCCAACGATCGTAAATCGTACAATTTAAATCCTTAAGATTTGAATTACTAAATTTAAATACGTCGTTTATTTTATCTCCATTAGGCGTAAAAACATTGGGGAAAATAATTATTGACTCGTTGGCAATTTGAAAACATTTAATTACAGAATCTCTACATGTCAAATTTACTGCGATTAATTTTATACAACAATTTCCGGTATCTTTTGCCAGAAAAATTTGATTAGGGAGTGTGGACGTTAAGGTATTACAAAATTCCCAAAAATAATTTGTTGCGCCACTACTCGTGTTTACTAAATTTAAAACGGAGCCTTGCTGAACCATCACACTCTCTATTCCCGTAAATTGTGCTTCGATTGAATTTACGCTTACTGTAATAACACTAACTAACGCTAAACAATTACCGCTATTTCCAATAACTGAATACGTTGTAGTAATTGAAGGTGTTACAACTTGGCTATAGGTATTTATACCATTTGACCATGTGTAAGAATTAGCTGAACTAATTCCAGCATTAAGAGTAGTTGATTGATTAGCGCACAATGGTATAGAAAGCGAATAGTTAGTAACCGTTACTGTATTTACAAATACAGTTGTTACAAGGGATGAACTACAAACTCCATTATATCCTGTTACAGAATAATTTAAATTTGAGGTTGGTGAAACTATGATTGTTCCATTAGTTGAACCATTATTCCAAAGATATGTTGCAGCACCACTAACAGTTAATGTAGCTGATTGGCCTGAACATATCGAAGCTGTGTTAACTGTTAGATTAGGACTAGCAAAAACACTTACAGAAGAAACTGCTGTATTTGAACAAGTTCCTATGTTTCCTATAACCGTATAATTAGTAGATACAGTAGGTGAAACTGAAACCGTTTGGGTTGTTTGACCAATATTCCAAACATAATTAGTGGCTCCTGATGCTGTTAAAATAACTGAAGAACCAGCGCATAAGGAAAATTGCGAAACACTAACACTAGGAGATGTAACAACAGTAACCTGTGTCGTTTTAGTTCCAACACAAGCCCCATTTACACCTGTTAAAGAATAAACGGTATTAGCTAGCGGACTTACGATTAAATTACTTGAAACTGACCCTGTATTCCAAGTATAAGAAGTGGCGCCGATTGGAGTTAATGTAACCGTTTGTCCGGCACAGATGGTGGGCGAATTTACAGATAAACTTAAAGCAGAGGTTACTGTAATAATAATAGGCTGTCTGTATGAACCAGGGCAAACACCTGCATATAAAGTATACGTTCCAGGTGTTGAATAACCTAAAGATGTATACGTTGAGCCACTTGCAATATTTGTTCCTCCCGTTGGATTGATGAACCATTCGATAGAAGTAGTTGGTTCGGTTGAGGTAGCTGTAAGAGAAAAACTTTGATTCACACAAATAGTTTGATGGCTAGAAGCATTTAATGAATAAGTAGAAACAACACCCAAAGAACCAATTCCACCTTTTGTAGCACCATTTGGAGGAAAATTGGCAGCAATACTACTCGTATTACCGAGAACAATCCCATTTGCACCCCCAACGAGGTTGGTACTTGGCATCATGCCAGAAGTTGCAATATAGCCACCTCCACCGCTCGCTCCTGGGCCATATGCAGTAGAATTAGAAAAAATACAATTAAAATTTACATTTCCACCATCACCTCCTTTTGCACTTAAAGCAGGCATAGCTGTTAAAGATGTTGAACCATTCACTTTTAAAATAATGGTCCCTCCTCCTCCACCGCCGCCTGCACCATCATTCGTTCCGCATCCTAAAACTGTATTTGCCCCTTTAGCTCCATCAGCTATAATTGTTCCGCTTCCTTGTAAATTTCCATAACAAATAATATACACCATCCCTCCACCGTTTCCTCCTTGTCCCAATTGACTTTCATTACCATCACCCGAGCCACCACCTCCACCTAAAAACAATTTTCCTGTTGAGTAATTTAATGGTCTTCCTCCAAATCCCCCTACATTGCTTCTATTGTCTG
>CANLAV010000080.1 GCA_947487905.1 Bacteroidota bacterium
ACAATTATATCGTATTCTTTAAACATTTGGTTGCAAAGATACCCCTTTGACTTTTATTATAAAAATCCAACACCAGCTTGATTATAGTAATTAATATAAATATGTTGGGTTTGGGGCTTTACCGCTTCGTTCCACGTGGAACAAGTTTGGAAGACAGGGGTTTGTTGAGGCAGCCCAGCGTTGTTTCACGTGGAACAACTGGATGGCTAAGTGTTTTGGGGGCTACGACTCTAGTCCTAAGTAAATATTTTCTTTGGAGGTCATCAATGTTTTATCGGACTTTGTTTTGTCTTTATAGCCGCAAAGATGTAGAACACCATGAAAAATTACCCTTTGTAATTCATTTTTAATTGTAGTACCGTGTTTGGATGCGTTTTCGGAAACCCTTTCAACGCTTATATAAATTTCTCCAGAGATGGGGTAATTCGGTTCGTTCATAGAAAAAGTGATAATGTCTGTATAGTCGTCGTGGCCTAAAAACTCTTTATTGATTGAGAGCAAAAATTTATCAGTACAAAAAATAAAGTTAACGGCAGAGCAGTGCTTGTTCTCCTTTAAAAAAACATTCATTATCCTTTTTTTAAAGTTTGAACGATTCCCTATTGATATGGCTGTTTCTTTAAAATAGAATTTTACGGCAGGCTTTATTTTCATTTACTATTATGTATAAAATTGATGATATTATATATAAATACCGAAATTCGAAATTATCAAACAATTCTGAATGATACCTTTGTAAAAATTAGAAAACAAAGATGGAGAGAAGACTTTCAGAAATAGAAGTAGGAAGAAAGGTATTAATTAAACACTTTGATAAAGACGAAATCTATTTAAAGTTAATGGAAATGGGCTGTGTGCCAGGTGAAATTATTATAGTCGATCAAATTGCACCAATGGGAGACCCAATTTCAATATTTGTTGCAGGATATCATTTAAGCCTAAGGCTAAATGAAGCAGAAAATATATGGGTGGAAGAAGTAGATAAAGTTAATATAAACATTTAATAATCAATTAGTTATATGAATATTGGGTTATATTTCGGTTCTTTTAATCCTGTTCACAACGGTCATCTTATTATTGCTAACCATGTAATTAATTACACGGATATAAAACAGGTTTGGATGGTTGTCACTCCACAAAACCCTCATAAAAATTCTACAACCTTATTAAATGAATACGATCGGCTTCATTTAGTACAATTAGCTTTGGACGGAGAAACAAAGATTAAAGCGTCTTCAATAGAATTTAAACTACCTAGGCCTTCTTTTACGATTGATACGTTAACCTATTTAAAAGAAAAATTCCCACAGCACCAATTTTCAATTATCATGGGAAGTGATAGTTTTACAAATATTACGAAATGGAAAAACCACCATTTAATTATAAAAGAATTTGACTTTTATTTATATGAGAGAAAAGGGTTTACTATAAAAAATGAAGTGAAAGCAAAACTCAATATACTTGACGCTCCTATAGTACAAATTTCTTCTACAAAAATTAGAGATATGATAAAATCAGGGAAATCAATTAGATATTTAGTTCCAGATATAGTCAATAAAGAAATCAAAGAAAACGCATATTACAAAAAACTAAAACAATAAACCAAGAAAAAGAGAAAAACCAACTATAAAAGGAGGTGGTATTTTAGTATACCGTAATAAAATAACCGTAAGTAAAATAACTAAAAAACTAAGCAACCCCTCAACACTAAAATTATTAAAAGAAATATCTTTTAATAAATAAAATGTTCCTGCAAACATAACACCTACTACTACAGCATTGATTCCTTCAAGTGCCCTAAAAACAATTACATATTTTTTGAAAAGTTGCCAAACGGGAAAGAAGAAAAGAACTAGCAGGGCACTTGGTAAAAAAATTCCTAATGCACCAATGGTACAACCTAAAACCTGATACATAATTCCTTTATCTTTCAATGCTATTCCTCCAGTAAAAGAAGCAATTGAAAAAACTGGTCCGGGTATTGCTCTAACAAAACCTGCTCCTGTTAATAATTCGCTTTTTTCTAATTTAATAAAGCCTTGTTTAGCATCTTGAAATTTTTCTGCTGTTGGTCTAGCTACATACTGATCAACAATTAAAGGAATTAAAACATCTGATCCTCCAAAAACTATACTGCCAAATCTATAAAAATTTTCAAATAGGTTAAAAGCTTTACGGTTATCCCATTCTTGTTTTCTAGACATTTCGCTTAAAAGTCCAGCTATTAAAAAAATAGAAATAAATAACCATAAGTTGGACCAGCGAATATTTTTTGGTTTCACCGTTTCTTTAGCGGGAATTCTTTTATTACTAAAATTAGTAACTATACCACCTAACACTATTAATGTGGGAAAGATCCAGGGAGTTTTAAAAAAAATAAAAATCAACAAAAAGCTGCATATAAATAAAATAAAAGTAATTATATTATTAATTGAAATTTTAAAAGCTTTCAAGCCGGCATAAGCAAGAAAACCAATAGCCATTGGTTGAATAAATTTAAAAATCCCGTTGTTTAAATGATAGGAACTTAATCCTGTAATTAAAAAGGAAAATAATCCCATTATAAAGCAAGCGGGAAAAACCCAAATAAGTAAAGTAATTACAGCTAGAGGAACACCACCTCTTTTATATCCAATAAGGGTTAAAACTTGTGTAGAAGAGGCACCTGGTAGAACTTGAGCAAAACTAACATACTCCATTAGTTCATCATTTGTAATATCTTTTCTTTTTTCAACAAAGGTTTTAATAACCAGGCCAAGATGGCCTTGGGCACCGCCAAAAGCCGTTAAGCTATGAAAAAGAACAGATTTTAAAAATGAGTAATGCCGATAAAAAAACAAAATAAAATAATATTGAGTTTACAATTATAGACCGTTTTCTTTGCTAATTTTTAACATCCTATCAATAGGAACTTTTGATGCAATACGTAGGTTGTCATCTAGAATTAATTCGGGTAATTCATATTCCATACATAAATATAACTTTTCTAATGTATTTAATTTCATATGTGGACAATTATTACAAGCGCAACTGTTATTAGGAGGTGCAGGAATAAAAAGTTTATTAGGGTTATTAATTTGCATTTGATGTAAAATACCAGGCTCCGTTACAACTATAAACTCAGTAGAGTCGTTTTGATTAGAAAACTTTAATAACTCTGAGGTGCTACCAATAAAATCAGAAATAGATAAAATATTTTCTTCACACTCCGGATGAGAAATAACCTTTGAATTGGGGTAACGAATTTTTAACTTTATAATCTTTTCTAAACTAAATATTTCATGAACCATACAAGCTCCGTTCCATAAAACCATTGAACGTCCTGTTTTTTTATTTAAATAAGCACCTAGGTTTTTATCGGGCGCAAAAATTATTTTTTGGTCCTTTGGTAAACTGTTAATAATAATTTCAGCATTACTGCTTGTGCAAATAATATCACTCAGTGCTTTTATACCCGCAGAACAATTTATATACGTTATTACTATATGGTCGGGATATTTAAGTTTAAATAATTTAAATAACTCTGGGGGAGCACTATCACTTAAAGAACAACCAGCATTTAAATCTGGAAGTAAAACCTTTTTTGTAGGATTTAAAATTTTCGCTGTTTCCGCCATAAAATGAACACCAGCAAAAACAATTATATCAGCATTGGTTTGTTCGGCTTTTTGGGCTAATGCTAAACTGTCGCCTATAAAATCAGCAATGTCTTGAATTTCAGCATCTTGATAATAGTGAGCTAATATAATCGCGTTTTTCTTCTTTTTAAGCATTTTTATTTCTTCAAATAAATCTAATGTTGGATCAATATCAACGTTTAAAAAACCGGAAGAAAATAAATTAGATTTAGCGGTGTTAATATCTATCATAATATGTATTATTAGTTTTTTTATTTAAATTAATATACTATTACTAGGGGTGTTAATATGTGTAGAATAAATAAATGAAATATTTTTTTATTCAAAAAAAAGAAACTACTAACTCATTTACACAAGTAATTAACATTTTATAAAAAATAATATTTAAGTCTTTGTATTAAGCTTTGCTCTATTATAAAAAAAAAATTAAATTTTCTACACCTGGGTGAATAAACTTTACTGTTGATAAAAAAAAAGTAAAAACTAAAAAAAACAATGTTTACAACAAGTTTAATAAATTCTGTGAATTAACAAAAAAAGGAAATTAAATTTTAGGTGATTTATTTTTACTCTAATTGTCCGCATAAAAAAAAGAATAATTTTAGATTTATTCACAGCTTTTCATTCTTATCAACAAAAGTCTGTGAATTAGTAATTTAATCCCTACTTAACTACATAACAGCAAACCTACTTAAGTTTAACTGATGTGAGGTTCTAAACTAATAAAAAAGACATATTAAGAAAATTTAAAAGGAAATAAATATTTTAAGAAAGAAATCAGGAAAATCAACAGAAAAACCGGGAAAGACTCTATAAAGACCCTAAAATTGGGTATTTATATAATAAATTATGCTATTTTTGCCGTCAATTTTAATTTGAATTAATATGCAGATAATACAAAATATTCGTGATAAAGGTGCAGCGATTGTAATTGTTGTAATTGCGCTAAGCTTAATTGGTTTTATATTAATGGATGCTAAGCCAGGAAGCAATAGAAGTTTTTTTGGAGAAAGTACTTCAACAAGTGTGGGAGAGGTAAATGGAGAACCAATAGAAAATAAAGAATTTTCCGAAAAGGTAAAACAAGCAGAAGATCAATATGGGGGAGCTGCGATAGGAAATCAACTCTATGAGATTCGTCAATCTGTTTGGGATCAATTAGTTGCTGAAAAAGTTATAACAAAAGAGTTTAAAAAATTAGGGCTAAGCTTTTCACCAAAAGAAATGAGCGCTATCATGTTTAGTTCAGACGCACCATACACATTAAAACAGGCGTTTACTGATAAACAAACAGGCCAATATGATATAAACAAAGTTCAAGAGTGGTGGAAAACAGCAAAAAAATCAAAAGACGAACAGCGGGCTGCTATAGAGGCACAAATTATAGAACCCATGAAATTACAAACATTATATAGTAAGTATAATGGTATGATTGCTGCCAGCGCCTATTATCCCACATGGATGCAAAAGAAAGATTTATCAGAAAGAAATCAGATTGCGAACATAAGTTATGTAGGGGTTCCTTACACGGTAATAAACGACAATGAAATAAAAGTAAGCGACACAGAAATAATAGACTATATAACCAAAAAGAAATCGGTTTACAAGCAAGACGGAGGAAGATTTATAAGTTATGTATCTTTTAGTGCAAACCCTTCGCCAACCGATTCAATCAAAGCAAGAGAGTCGGTAGCGGTTTTAAAAGAACCCTTTATATTAGACACCAACGCAAATAATTTTATAGCAAGAAACATGAGCACCATTAAATATTTTGATGGGTATTCGCTTAAATCAAAGCTAGCGATGGTACAAAAAGATAGTATTGCAAATTTACCAATCGGAAAAGTATACGGCCCCTATCTTGACGGAGGAGCGTATGTTTTGGCAAAAATGTTAGGAAATAGACAAATGCCAGACAGTGTAAGGGCTAGAACAATTTTAGTAAGTACTAGAGATCTTCAAACGGGACAGCCGACAATTTCTGATAGTATAGCTAAACAAAGAATAGATAGTATCTCTACCGCAATAAAAGGTGGTGCCGACTTTAATACAATGGTTTTGATGTATAGTGATGATAGGGTAAGCAAAGACAAAGGAGGGGCATATGATTTTTCTTCGCTTCAATTTCAAAACCTACCAAAAGAGTTTTCTGAGGTTGTGTTTTATGGGACTTCTGGCGATAAAAAAATAGTACACACCGATATTGGTTGGTATTATATAGAAGTAATCAGTCAAAAGAATTTTGAAACTGCTTATAAAGTAGCCTATATGTCAAAGCAAATTTTACCAACCGACGAAACGGTAAATAATGCGAGCATGAAAGCAACAAAGTTATCGGGCGAAAATAGAGAGGTTAAATCATTTGATGCGTATGTAGTTAAAAACACTCTTCAAAAGATTAATGTGCCAAACATGATTACCCAAAATGAATACAGGTTGGGTTTATTACAAGACGCAAGACAATTGATAAGGTGGGCCTTTGAAGCAAAAGCAGGAGATGTAAGTGAACCTTTTAGTATCGAAGACCAGTTTGTAGTAGCCGCTGTAACTAAAATTCAACCAGAAGGCCTTCCAGATGCAACTACGGCCAGACCTTTGGTAGAAGCATTAATTAGAAAACAAAAAAAGGCTGATATTATTAAAGAAAAATTATCCAAAGCAAATTCTTTAGAAACAGCTGCATCAGTTTACAATCAACCGATAAGAACGGCAGGAGCAGATTCAACACTTACTTTTGGTTCACAAATTATAAACGGTATAGGCGACGAGCCAAAATTAATAGGTGCGGCATTTAATAAAAATTTTCAAACAAAGTTATCAGGGCCGATAGACGGAACAGGAGGGGTGTTTGTAATAAAGGTAAACGGTATTGAAAACCTGCCAACAGAAACAGCAGAAAATATAGCCTTGCAATCCACCGAACAAACAAAAAGTTTATTACAAAAATTATCGGGCTGGTTTGAATCTTTAAAGAAAACAGCAGAAATTAAAGATACTCGAAGTAAACAGTATTAGAAAATGTTCCAATAAATAAGGGAAAGCCAAACCGGAGGGTTTGGCTTTTTTTATAAACGCCTAAATAGCGAAAACTAAAAAGAATAAATAATTATATTATACATTTGAAAAAAGAAAAAGGGTTAAAAATTTATTTATAAACGGGTATGTATAAAATTATTTTGCTGATAGACATTTCTGAAGAATATGGGCAAAATCTCACCAAGGGAATTGTTAAATATTCAAAAGAGCACGGTCCCTGGGTATTTTGTAAGATGCCGCTTTTTTATAGAGAAACACACGGGGTAGAGGGTATTGTTAGGTTTGCAAAAGAGTGGGGTGCCGACGGAATTATAGCACACCTAGATAACGACCTTGATATAAAAAAAATTCACCAAGCAGGAATAAGTTTAATAGTTGAAGATTTCAAAGAAAGGTTTGAAGGAATATCAAATGTTACGGGCGGGTATTTTGAAACGGGCGCAATGGGTGCAGAATATTTTATAAAAAAGGGCTTTAAACATTTTGGATTTTATGGGTTTAAAAACATAGTTTGGTCTCGAGAAAGATTTGAGGGGTTTCAAAATTATTTATCAGAACACAATTTAGAAGCACACCATTTTGATCAGGACCATCAAACAGCACAAGCCCTTTGGTTTTACAAACCATCGCTGCTAAGTCAGTGGCTTCAGTCTTTACCAAAGCCTATTGCAATAATGGCTTGCGATGACGAACGGGCTCAACATATTACAGAGTCTTGTAAACAAGCACAAATTCCTGTACCAGAGCAAATCGCAGTGTTGGGTGTTGATAACGACCAGATGACCTGTAATTTATCTGACCCACCATTATCAAGCATTAATCTTGATACAGAAAAAGGCGGTTACGAAGCCGCTAAATTAATGCACCGGCTGATTACCAAAAAAAATTATGCCCCGCACAATATTGTTGTAAAACCAACACACATAATTACTCGTCAATCAACAGACATTACCTCTGCGAGCGACCAATTAATTGCTAAGGCGCTAAAATTTATTCATCAAAATATAGGAGATAAAATAAACGTTTCCGATGTTTTAAAACAAGTTCCGCTTTCAAGAAGGTCTTTTGAAAAAAGGTTCTATGATATTACGGGCATTGCGGTGTACAAATACATTTATAATTTAAAAATCCAAAAATTTGCAGAGCGCTTGTTGGAAACAGACAAAACCGTATCAGAAATTTCAATGGAATCAAGCTTCGCTTTAAGTAATAATATATCTAGACAGTTTAAACAAGTGAAAGGCTGTACTCCAAGCGAATATAGAAAACAGCATATTAATAAAAAAAGGGCAGAAGAATAGCTAGGTTGAAAAAATTATTTATTATGAATGTAATGTCTTTTAATATTCGGTGTGATAAATCAAGCGACCAGCAAAACAGTTGGCAATACATAAAAGACTTTGCAGCACAAATGATTCTTTTTTACGATGTTGATATTTTAGGAACACAAGAAGTGTTTAAAAACCAGCTAGAAGATTTATTGGAAAGACTACCAGGATATAATTTTTTTGGTGTGGGACGAACAGACGGAAAAGACAAAGGCGAGCATAGCGCTATCTTTTATAAGCGTGAAAAATTCGATGTGGAAAAAAGCGGAAATTTTTGGTTAAGCCAAGAGCCTGAAAAAATTGGTTCTAAGGGTTGGGATGCAGCATGTGAAAGAATGGTAACCTGGGCTATTTTTACTGAAATAAAATCTGGAACAAAATTTGTTTTATTTAACACACACTTTGATCATATAGGAGAGGTCGCAAGAAAAGAAAGCGCTATTTTGTTAAGAAAAAGAATGACTGAAATTGCAGGAACTCTTCCAATAATAGCCACAGGAGATTTGAATTTACCGCCGAACTCCGAGGCGGTTGAAACCCTTTTAAAAGACGATTTTTTATTAGATGCAAAAAAAGCTGCGAATTTTGTCTACGGCCCATCTTGGAGCTTTCATGATTTTGGAAGAATCCCAATAGAATACAGACAACTGATTGATTATATTTTAGTAGACAAGAGCGTAAGGGTTAACAAATACGCCTGTATTTCTGAGACCTTAAACACTACCTTTTTGTCTGACCACAATCCGGTCTTTGCTCAAATCGAATTTGTTTCCTAGTTTATGTAGCAATAAACAAATTTTATAATCCGCGAAAATTAAAGAACGCTCTTAAGGCGTTTAAAAAACAAGGTTAGAATTAATTTTAAATGTTACTTTTGATAGGCAAGAAAAAAAGGTTCTACCATGGCAAACGGCAAACTTAAACAAACGCTTACGCCCGCTCTTTTATGGGGCTTGGGGGTTGGTTATGTAATTTCTGGAATGTATTTTGGCTGGAACCTTGGCTTAGAAAAAGGGGGTACCCTTGGAATGGCAATGGCTACCCTTTTAGTTATTGTTTTATACACTTGTTTTAGTTTTTCTTATGCAGAGTTAGCCTGCGCAATACCCAAAGCGGGAGGTGTGTACGACTATACCGAGAAAGCGTTTAAAAAGGACGTCGGATTTATTGCGGGGCTAGCCCAGATTATTGAGTTTGTCTTTGCACCCCCAGCGATTGCCATTGCTATAGGATCTTATTTTAATTTAGCGTTTCCACAAATTCCTGTTTTGCCTGCGGCGATATCGGTTTATTTGGTTTTTATGACGCTAAATATTTATGGCGTAAAAGCTGCTGCTAGTTTTGAATTAGTGGTTACTATTTTGGCGGTGGGTGAATTATTGCTTTTTGTTTCATTGACACTGCCCCATTTTTCAATATCCCATTTTTCTCAAAACCCTTTTCCAAATGGATGGGGAGGAGCTTTTGCTGCAATCCCTTTTGCGATTTGGTTTTTTTTAGGGATTGAGGGTGTAGCGAATGTTGCAGAAGAAACAATCAACCCACAAAAAGATATAATAAAGGGCTTTGGTTGGGCCCTCATTACTTTAGTAGTATTATGTGTGTTGGTTTTTATTGCCTCCATCGGAATAGGTGGTTGGCAAAGCGTTGTATATGCAGCAAACGGGACGAGCTCAGACTCACCATTGCCACTTGCTCTTGGACAGCTTTTTGCCTCGGATCATTTATTTTATAAACTACTAATTGGAATTGGTTTGTTTGGTTTGGTAGCTTCTTTTCATGGTCTTTTATTAGCTAGCGGCCGAGCCACTTTTGAATTTGGAAAAATTGGAAACGCACCAAAAATATTAGGAAAGGTGCACCCTCGATTTCAAACTCCCGCCAATGCGCTCTTGTTTAATTCAGTTTTGGGCATCATTATTCTTTGTACTGGAAAAACAGCAGAAATTATAATCATATCTGTTTTTGGTGCACTTACGCTGTATATTTTTTCAATGATGGCAGTATTAAAATTAAGAAAAACTTCGCCTGAAATGAATCGACCCTTTAAGGTTCCACTCTATCCATTTACGCCAATTATTGCACTGGTATTGGCAATTGTTTGTTTAATTGCATTGTGTTATTTTAATGTACTGTTGGCAGCTTGTTATTTTGGTATATTATTTTTCTTTTTTCTATTGTATAAATTTTTAAAAAAATGAGTAACGAAGAAATTGTAGATTATGTTAGCAAGCACCCCTCTGGTAGGGTAAAAATTGCAGTAGCAGATATTGATGGTGTCCTTCGCGGAAAATATATTTCGAGTGAAAAGTTTTTATCTGTTGCCAAAAGTGAGCTAGGATTTTGTGCAGTAATCTTTGGTTGGGATATGGCCGACCAGGCTTATGATAACATTAGCTATACAGGCTGGCACACGGGTTATCCTGATGCAAAAGTAAAATTGAACTTGAATAGTTTTCGAAAAATTCCATGGGAAAACGACCTGCCCTTTTTTTTGGGTGAATTTATTGATGATGCAGGCAATCCGCTTGAAGTTTGTCCTCGTCAATTACTTAAAAAAATTATAGGCGAAGCGACCAACCTGAGTTATGAAGCAAAATTCGCTCAAGAGTTTGAGTGGTTCAATTTTGCAGAAACGTCTAAAAGTTTCGCTGATA
>CANLAV010000081.1 GCA_947487905.1 Bacteroidota bacterium
GTTTATTGTATTTAATTTATTGAAATAAAATTCACTATGTTTGTTTTACGCTCATTGTTAATTTTTTAAAATGAATTACCAAGCACTCTTACATCAAGCCATTATCGCCTCTGTTTTAGCAGGTAACGAAATACTGAAAGTATATGAAACAAATTTTGATGTAGAACTAAAAAACGATAAATCTCCAGTTACATTGGCAGACAAAAATGCCAGCGATAAAATCATAGATGTTTTAAAATCGTTTCAAATAGAAGTTTTGAGTGAGGAAGGAATTCATGCTGATTATAGTATTCGTAAACATTGGAATACATTATGGATTGTGGATCCTCTTGATGGGACAAAGGAATTTGTGAAACGTAATGGTGAGTTTACAGTTAACATTGCGCTTGTAGAAAATGGAGTGCCAACACTTGGCGTTATCTTTTCTCCCGTTTCTAACGATATATATTTTGCAAGTAAAAACAATGGAGCTTTTAAAATAAGTGGAATTGATTTTAAGCAGCTATTAGATACAATTGAAACATCAACATTAGATTCAATTATTTCAATGGCACAAAAACTTCCTATCAAAAACGAACGAACAAATTACGTCGTGGTTGCAAGTCGCTCGCACATGAGTAGCGAAACGTATACGCATATTGAAGATTTGAAATGGCACCATAAAAAAGTGGATATTGTAAATACAGGAAGCAGTATAAAAATGTGTTTAGTTGCAGAAGGTGTTGCTGATGAATATCCTCGCTTTGGTCCAACGATGGAATGGGATACAGCTGCAGGTCAAGCTATTTTACAAGAAGCAAATTGTACTTTGGTTGATTTTAAAACACATCAACCCATGTTGTATAACAGAGAAAATCTATTAAACAATTGGTTTATTGCTAAACGATAGACAGTTCTTTTTCAATAATTGAATTTATTTCAGCGGCATTAAAAACAATCATCGCGTGTGCCCCGTTTTTAATCGTAAAATCACATGTAACATCCTTATATCGTATTAAACGATCTTGTGTGCCATGAATATGAATGGTATTTTTTTTAAAGTCCGTTCCATTCCAATTAGCGATGATATCGATGCAATACTTAAAATAATTTTCAGGCATACTATTTACCATTTCTAAAAATTCAGATTTGTATGCTTTTTCAAAACCGATAAACCATCTGCCAAAATAGGCTAAGCGACGATGGTAAGATTCTCTTATTAATTGATGTAAGGGAATATATTTTAAAAGCTTTATGTACCAAGGCAATTCAGATCTATTTTTACTACTCGAAACTAAGAATATTTTTTGCGGGGTCAATAGTTTTGATAATTCAACACAAATCATACCTCCAAAAGAAACCCCTAATAAGCAATACGGTTCATCTAGCCGAACTATTTGTGGTAGAAATTTCTTAGCATAGCTTCCCATAGTATCAAATTGGCTAGGAATGGGCCATTGTAAAACAATTATAGTATGATGTTTAATAATGGTATTTACAAATAATTTATGATTTGTTCCTAAGCCAGGAAGAGCATATATAATCATGATAACGTTTATTAGTAGTTTATTTAAAGACAAAAAAAGGATAAAGTAGGTTAATAACTTTTTAGATTTTTAATGCTTATACTTTTATATTTGTTTCAACAAAATTAAATAAAAATGAACATAGAAATGGCTTTAGAAAACATACTTACAGAAATAAAAAATGAGGTCTTAGTAATTACTATTAATCGCCCCGATAAATTAAACGCATTAAACAAGCAAACTTTAGAAGAGTTACATGAAACATTGGTGAATGCTGAGAATGATAAATCCATCCGTGCATTAATCATTACAGGTTCGGGCACGAAAGCTTTTGTTGCAGGTGCTGATATCGCTGAATTTGCTAATTTCACTACGAAAGAAGGACAACAGCTAAGTTCTAATGGTCATTTTAAAGTATTTAATTTTATTGAAAATTATTCTAAACCTGTTATCGCAGCTGTAAATGGTTTTGCTTTAGGTGGAGGATTAGAGCTGGCGATGGCTTGTCACATGCGTGTTGTGAGTTCAAACGCGAAAATGGGATTACCTGAAGTTAGCTTAGGTGTTATACCAGGTTACGGAGGAACGCAACGGTTAGCTCAATTAGTTGGTAAAGGAAAAGCTTTTGAAATGATTTCTACAGCTGATACAATTAGTGCAGATGATGCTTACAAATGGGGACTTGCTAATCACATTACACCACAAGAAGAATTACTAAATAAGTGTTTCGAAATCACAGCAAAAATAATTACTAAATCTCCTGTTGCTGTGAAGGCTGCTATAAAAGCAATTAATGCAGGTTACAATAATAAATTTAATGGTTACGAAGTTGAAATAGAAGAGTTTGGAAAAAGCTTTGGTACAAATGATTTTAAAGAAGGCACAACAGCTTTTTTGGAAAAAAGAAAAGCTATTTTCTTAGGGAATTAAAAACGAATTAAAATTTAAACTACCATGAGTGCAACACGCCCTTTTAATTTCAAAAAATGGATCGATGAAAATCGTCATTTATTAAAGCCGCCAGTAAATAATAAAGTAGTGTATAAAGACACTGAGTTTATTGTGATGGTTGTTGGTGGGCCAAACTCTCGTAAAGACTATCATTACAATGAAAGCGAAGAGTTTTTCTATCAGTTGGAAGGTAACGTAATGGTGAAAATTCAAGAGAACGGAAAAGAAGTAGAAGTACCCATTAACGAAGGAGATATATTTTTGTTGCCACCAAGAGTACCGCACAATCCTGTTCGTTTTAAAAACACTATTGGCTTGGTTATGGAGCGACGTCGTCGTAATGGAGAAAAAGATGGTCTTATGTGGTTTTGTGAAAAATGTAATACAAAATTATATGAAGAGTTTTTTGAACTAAACGACATCACGTCTCAATTTCAGGGCGTGTTTGAAACATTTTACAGTTCGGACGATTTGCGAACGTGTAAATCATGTGGACATAAAATGGATCCACCACCAGTGATTTCTTAATCAGAAAATAGTTTGTATGAAACCACCAAAAAGATGGAAGTTTGCAATCATTGTATGGCTTGCTATTTATCCAATCATCACAGCCATCTTTTTTTTCTTTGGAAAATACTTGATACAAATAAATCCTCTTCCACTGAGAACATTAGTGATCACATTAATTGCAGTCCCTTTAATGACTTTTATTTCTATGCCTCAAATGCAAAAGTTATTTAAAAACTGGTTACAAAAATAAAACAATAATATCTTATTTATGACCAACGCCCAAACTGCTGTTAAAACAACGTATTTTAGTATTTTAAGTAATACGAGTTTGGCCCTGATAAAAGGCATTACAGGTTATTTTGGTAATTCGTATGCGCTTATTGCGGATGCAATCGAATCAACAACAGATATTTTTTCATCATTTTTAGTTTTGTTTGGCATTAAATATTCTAATCGGCCAGCGGATAAAAATCATCCATATGGTCATGGCAGAGCTGAGCCGTTAATTACATTTTTAGTAGTGGGGTTTTTAATAACATCGGCTACTATTATTGCGTATAAAAGCATTAAAAACATTGGAACGCCCCATGATTTACCAGAACCATTCACACTTTTTGTTTTAGCAGCCATTATCATTTGGAAAGAACTTTCCTATCAATTTGTTTTAAAAAAAAGCAAAGAGACAAATAGCTCGTCTTTAAAAGCTGACGCATGGCATCATAGAAGTGATGCTATCACCTCAGTGACAGCTTTTATCGGAATATCGATTGCCTTGGTTTTTGGAAAAGGATATGAATCGGCTGATGATTGGGCGGCACTTTTTTCATCCGCATTTATTTTATATAATAGTTATTTGATTTTCAGACCAGCCCTTGGCGAAATCATGGACGAGCATTTATACGATGATTTATTGAGCGAAATTCGTAGAGTTTCTTCAACAGTAGATGGGATTATAGAAACTGAAAAATGTTTTATTCGTAAAGCAGGAATGAAGTACCATGTCGATTTACATGCTGTTGTAAATGCGAATATAACGGTTAAAGCTGGCCACGATTTGTCGCACCTTTTAAAAGATACATTAAGAACAGAAATCCCTTCATTAGGCCACGTGCTAATTCACATAGAGCCAGAAAAGTAATTTTTTGATTTCATCTACAATCATTTTTCTACAGCTATTACATCAAAATAATTATAATTTAATTTTCCAAATTTTTTTTGTGAAAATCAGTTTAAAAAACGCATTCTTTTTATTAACATTTGTTAGTAAAACATCATTTTAAATGATTTTAAATCCCTTTAAAATCGCTATATTTAAGGAATAATCAATTTATACAGATTAATAATTTTATGGAAGAAAATACCCCAAATAGTAAAGCGAATTACGGAGCTGATAATATTCAAGTTTTAGAAGGATTAGAGGCTGTAAGAAAAAGACCAGCCATGTACATTGGAGATATAGGTATAAAAGGTCTTCATCATTTAGTTTACGAAGTTGTAGATAACTCTATTGACGAAGCATTAGCAGGACATTGTAAAAACATTACGGTTACTATTAATGAAAATAATTCAATTACCGTAAAAGATGACGGACGTGGTATACCAACTGGCATTCATCCAAAGTTAGGAGTAAGTGCATTAGAAGTTGTAATGACAGTATTACACGCTGGTGGAAAATTTGATAAAGATACTTACAAGGTTTCTGGTGGACTGCATGGTGTTGGTGTAAGTTGTGTTAATGCATTATCAGACCCATTAATTGCTGAAGTGCATCGTGATGGAAAAATAACAAGACAAGAATTTAGAAAAGGAATTCCGGTTGCTCCAGCAGCTGAAGTTGGAGATACAACTTACAGAGGAACCATAGTAACGTTTCAGCCCGATTTAAGTATATTCACACATGGCGAATATAATTTTGCGACCTTAGGAAATCGTATGCGAGAATTAGGATTCTTAAATAAAGGAATTCATATTACACTGATCGACAATCGTAACAGAGATGAGAACAATGAACCCCACACAGAAGCATTTTATAGTACAGGTGGTTTAAAAGAATTCGTTCAATACATCGATGGTGGAAAAGAAAAATTGATGGACGATGTCATTCACATTGAAGGGGAAAAAGGTGGTATTCCTGTTGAAGTTGCTATGCTTTACAATAACTCTTACAGTGAAAGTATTCAAAGCTATGTAAACAATATTAATACACACGAAGGGGGAACTCACTTAGCAGGTTTTAGAAGAGGGTTAACTCGTACTCTAAAAAGCTATGCGGATAAAAATGGATTACTATCAAAAGTAAAGTTTGAAATTAGTGGTGATGACTTCCGTGAAGGATTAACGGCTGTTGTTTCTGTTAAAGTTCAAGAACCCCAATTTGAAGGGCAAACAAAAACAAAATTAGGAAATAGTGAAGTGATGGGCGCTGTTGATCAAGCAATCAGTGAAGCCTTAACGAATTATTTAGAAGAAAATCCTAAGCAAGCACGATTAATTGTAGATAAAGTAGTGTTAGCAGCAACAGCTCGTCATGCTGCTCGTAAAGCACGCGAAATGGTTCAACGAAAATCAGTTATGTCTGGTTCAGGTTTACCTGGTAAGTTAGCCGATTGTGCAAACAGTGATCCTCTAGCTTGTGAATTATTTTTAGTGGAAGGGGATTCGGCTGGTGGAACTGCGAAACAAGGCCGTAACAGAGATATTCAAGCCATTTTGCCTTTACGTGGTAAAATTTTGAATGTTGAAAAAGCCATGGAATATCAAATTTATGAAAACCAAGAAATTAAAAATATATTTACGGCATTAGGTGTATTTCGCGGAACTAAAGAAGACGACAGGGCTTTAAACATTGATAAATTACGTTATCATAAAGTGGTGATTATGTGTGATGCCGATGTAGATGGTTCGCATATTACAACATTGATATTAACATTCTTTTTCCGACACATGAAAGAGTTAATTGAGAAAGGACATATTTATATTGCCGCTCCTCCATTGTATCAAGTTAAAAAAGGAAAAGAATTTAAGTACTGTTGGAACGAAGAAGACCGTGCTATTGCTATTAAAGAAATTGGAGGAGATAAACCAGAATCAGTGCATGTACAACGCTATAAAGGTTTAGGAGAAATGAATGCTGACCAATTATGGGAAACAACTTTAGATCCTACAACGCGTACATTACGTCAAGTAACTATTGATAGCGCAGCTGAAGCTGATCGTGTTTTTGCCATGTTAATGGGCGACGAGGTTCCGCCACGCCGAGCGTTTATTGAACAAAACGCTAAGTACGCAAAAATTGACGCTTAAGATTTTTAAGAGTAATTCATATTTATCGAAAGCCTGCTCATTTTAGTAAGCAGGCTTTTTTTATTTGAATTTTTAGGGCGTTGCCTTCGGCCAGGCTTTTCGTTGCAATCTTTTTTCGTTCCTCAAAAGGATTTCCACTACAATCCTTAACGCGAACTTATATTTGGTTACGAAGTTTAAACATCATAAGGTTTTGGATACTTTTGGCAGCTGAGCTGGACTCCGCTGAACTTTCCGAACGTGTCGAAGCTCAAAAGTATTTGATGAATTTTAATAAGAATAATTTGGGCGTTGCCTTCGGCCAGGCTTTTCGTTGCAATCTTTTTTCGTTCCTCAAAAAGGATTTCCACTACAATCCTTAACGCAAGTTTTGATGTTATGGAAATGGACTAACAGTATAATTGTAAATGTCATTGCTTATAAGAGTCTAATTTTTCTATATTGTAATAGTTTAGTAAACATTGTATCTTTATAAGAAGCAATTCAGCAAAACATATTTTAAAAATATAAAATGAAGCACAGTTTAATTTTTAGTATCATCTTATTTATAATTTGTAGTCATTCGCTTCTTGCTAGCGATTCATTAACCATTTTAGACAAAAGAGTAAATTTCGGTTATGCCGTTTCTCAAAATCGAAAAGTGGATGCTGTTATTGTGCATTCAACATTTAATAATTCAGGCGGTGATTTTTATGATATTGATTTAGTGCTCAAACAATTTTCCACATATAAGGTATCCGCACATTATGTAATTGGAAGAGATGGTATCGTTTATAAAGTAGTAGATGAAAAAAACACATCTTATCACGCTGGAAAAAGCAGTTTACCAGATGGAAGAACGGATGTAAATAGTTGTTCTATAGGCATTGAAATCATGACATCTTACAAAGAGTCACCAACTGAAAAACAAGTAATTGCACTCATTGCATTAATAAACAGTATAAAAAAAAGACACTCTATTAACTATGTCTTAAGGCATAGTGATATTGCTCCCGTGCGAAAAACAGATCCTTGGAATATGGATTGGAAAATATTTCAACAACAGTTGGCTGAATCAGAAAAATTTAATTTAGATAAATAAAATAGCCTTTTCTTTCTTCTCAATAACGGTTCCAACTTTCGCAAAAAATTGATGGTTGGTTTTTAAAAACAAATCCATTTCAATTTCATTTTCTTTAGTAACACTAAACAATAAACCTCCAGAGGTTTGGGGATCGCAATAAAAAATAAAATCTAAGTTAGTTAAACCGTCAACGTGTTTTATTTGATCATTGTAATTGCGTGTAGTATTATCAGGAAAAATAAATTGCGATGCAAATTCTTTGGCTGCGTTAATAATTGGAATATTTTCTTTTTTAATTAGGGCCGAATGATTTGTATTTGCTAGCATTTCTAATAAGTGACCGATGAAGCCAAATCCAGTGACATCAGTTACTGCATTTACAAAAGGTAAGTCTCCAAGTTTTTCTCCAATGCTATTTAAAGTTGTTGTTTCTTCTAGTAAAATGGAATAATCTTCATCTGATAACATTCCTCTTTTTAACGCTGTGCTCAAAATGCCTATTCCTAAAGGCTTTGTAATATATATAACATCATTTTGTTTCACTGTATTATTTTTTCTGATGTTTTGTTTTTTTATAATTCCCGTTACGGCTAAACCGAATAATGGCTCTTGCGTATCCACACTATGCCCGCCCGCTAAAGGAATGCCCGCTTGTTTACAAATTTCTTGCGCACCTTTGATAACTTGCTGCGCTATAGCTGCTGGTAATTTATCTGTTGGCCAACCCAAAATAGCTATGGCCATTAATGGCTTTCCTCCCATGGCATAAACATCACTTATTGCATTTGATGCCGCAATTTTACCAAAATCAAAAGCGTCATCTACTATTGGTGTAAAAAAGTCAGTGGTACTAATGATACAATTTTCGTTATCTATTTCATAAATGGCAGCATCATCTTTTGTATCGTTGCCAACTAATAAATTTGTAAAAACAGAATCTGTTTTGCAGCCATTTAATATTTCTTCTAAGACGGCAGGGGCAATTTTACAACCGCAACCAGAGGCTTTGCTATATTGTGTTAGTTTAATTGTCATTGTAAGTATCTAATGAGTTTATCACCACTTTTAATTTTAAAGTATTTTCTTCTAAATTCATGGTGTCTAAAATTAAGGGAATTATTTTTTGAGTTATTTTTTTATTGTAAGTATAAGAATATGCTTTGTCATAATATTTTAAAGTTAAACGAGCTACCTCTGTTAAATTATTTTCATCCAAATACGTTAAACACAAATTTGCGTTTTGCGTCCCTAAGTTTTGTTCAATTTTTTTGACACAAATTTTTAGTGCTTCAATATTTGTTGTTGTATAATCTTGCACTAATTTTCGAACACGTAACTCAAAAGGTATGTCAAGCTTTATAATAGGTGCTTTTTTCATTTGCAACCAAAATCCATAAGGTATTTTATTAAAACCAATCGATTGAGATTCGTCTTCCACTAAAATGAGTTTTTCTTCATCTAATAAATTTAATTCATAAAATAAATTATTTTCGAAAACTTGTTGAGGGTTTTGTTTTTCCTCGTTTATAGAGCCAAACGCTGAACCCTTATGATTTGCAAGCGCTTCGAGATCTATGATCTGAAAATTATCATGTTTTATATTCTTCAATAAATCAGTTTTTCCACTTCCTGTCATGCCACCAATTACGGCTAATTTTTTTTCTCTTTGAAAATAGTTTAAAACATGATTTCTATAATTTTTATAGCCACCTTCAAGTATGGTTGCGTCTAATCCAGAAGTATTCATTAACCATGCGAAACTATTACTTCGCATACCACCTCTAAAACAGTAAACGAATATTTTTTTATTTTCTGAAAGTTTTTTTACTTGATTTACAAATGGGACTAATTTTGGAGATACAATTTCTAACCCGCGTGTAACGGCGATGTCTTTTCCTTGTTGTTTATAAAGTGTTCCAATTTCTGCACGTTCAATATCGTCAAATAACGGAACATTAATTGCGTTGGTGATATGCCCTTTTTTAAACTCAACAGGCGCTCTCACATCAATAATCACATGCTCTAAACTTTGAAGTAAAAAATCGGAAATAGGTAAAGACTTTGATTTCATCTTTACGAAGTTATACTTTATATTTAATATTAAGTATACACGCCCAATGATATATTTGTTTAAATTAAAATTTAGAAAAATGGCAGTTACGATTAAAGCATTGATTGATAAAAACAAAATGGCTTATGATGCTAAGTTTTTTATTGAATCGTTGAGTTTGTCATATATTTTAATAAATAAGGCATTAAAACAAATTGTTAAAGACGAATTTCAAACGGAACAAATTGATCAAAAAATTAAAACAACGGAATTAGTTTCATTATTGAAAAAAGAGGTTGTTAAAAATCAAAATTTAAAAATAAAATTAACTAAAACACTTTTAAAAGACATAGAATTATTTTTAACCTTGTATAAGTTATTACACAAAGAATTAAAGTTTCAGTTTCCTGAAAAAAAAATACAGGATACGGCAACATTGGGAATTAATTGCATTATTATTTTAAATACTAGTTTGGTTAAGATAAAAAATAACGCGGTTCTTTAAATTAGAACCACTTAACAATTTCCTAATATTCAATTAAAGTTAAGTTTAAGTTTTATAAGTTTATTTGTTTCTTGAACAATAGTCTCAACTTTATGAATATTTTATTAAAAGTCTTTTTTACCCTAATTACTCTTCTTGTATTCGAAATGAATATAAGCCCTGCCACGATTGATCCTAAAGAAAGGACCATTGTATTGAGCGGAAAGATTTTAGACCGTAATCTTAATGAAATGCTTTCAGGAGTTAGTATTACCACAACAGCTTCCGAGAAAACAATGTATTCTGATTTAAATGGCCATTTTTTTATGTATATTAGAATTAAGGATGAGAAAGAATTCAAATTAGAATTTTCTCAAGTTGGATACCGTACTAAAACCCTTACTGTTGCTGACATAGAATCAATCATGGGTAATTTAGAAGTTAGCTTGTTAGAGGAGTAAATAACATAAATGTTAACTTAATGTTAAATTTTTGTTATTATTGTGTATATTTAATGTTTATTCTGTAATTTTGTATTGAATTATAGTACTAACCATTTAATAATACAGTTATCATGAAAAAAATAATCTTATCAATTTGTGTTCTTGCCTCAGGAATAGCAACTTCACAAGACATTTCTTTTACTAATAAAGAAACGCAA
>CANLAV010000082.1 GCA_947487905.1 Bacteroidota bacterium
CTTTATATACTAACGACAGCCGTCTTCTTATTTGATTACAGTAATATTACCTGTTTTAGTAACCGATTCACCATTCTTCAATTTAGCTATCAATTGGTAAATATACACCCCCGTTGAAACAGGAGTCCCTTTAAATTTACCATCCCATTTATTTTTTGTGTCTTTGGTTTCAAACATCATAGCACCCCATCTATCAAATACTCTGAAGACTACTTCATTGATACAATTTCCATAAACTCCTAATTCATCATTATAACCATCATTATTTGGCGAAAATGCATTAGGAATAAACACATCACCACACAAAATGGAAATGTCTATACAATCAGAATCTTGACATCCATCAACTGTTGTAATATCAACACAATACCTGGTATCTTCATAAGGTTGAGCATTTACAATAGAACATGTATAACAATCTAAAGCTGAAAAATCGGGTGTCCAAGTGAATGAAACTCCAGTTAGACCTGTTAAAGTAATTAATTCTCCCTGATATAGTTCTGTATTTGAAGCAGCTAACGTTGCTGTAAAAATAGGTGAAGGTAAAATATCAACTGTACTTGTATAGACACAATTATTAGCATCGGTTATACTCACTGTATATAAATCAGGACATAAATCAATAACTCCACTTAACGTTGAAGTAGAAGGTGACCAATTATATAAATAAGAACCTGTACCTCCAGATCCAATAATAGTTGCAACACCATTACAATTTCCACATGATGTGTTAGAATAAGATATTGCTCCTAATAATATCGTTGGTTCGGTTACAGTATGCGTTGTTACAACTGAACAAGATGGTGCTATTGATAACACGCATGTGTATACGCCCGCAGCTAAACTTGTTGCCGAATTAGTTGTAGAAACGTTTGGAGTCCAGTTATAACTTGTAGCCCCTGTTGCATTAATTAAAATACTTCCTGTACTTACTCCATTACAAAGGACATTTGAAACAGTAGCCGTATTCAATACAGGATAATTAACTATCTCAACTGTGCCTGAATTAACAGTAGCACAAACTCCTCCATTAGCACCTAGCACCGTATACGTGGTGGTTGTACTTGGCGAAAAAGACTCCGTATTTGCTGTTGTCCCTGTACTCCATAAATAACTTGTTGCGCCAGACACCGTAAGCGTAGCAACGCTACCTGCACAAACCGTTGCCGAACTGACAGTTATCGTTGGTGTTGGAATAACTGTAATCGTTTTTACGGCAGAATTAGTACACGTTCCTGCGCCAACAACAACCGTGTACGTTGTTGTAACAGATGGATTTGCTGTCGTGGAACTTCCTGTTGTAAAGGTTAAACTTGAAGACGGCGACCACGTATAAGTAGAGGAACCTGAGCCTGTTAAAATAGCTGGTTGGCTTACACAGACCGTATTCGTATTTGAGGTTAATGTTACAGTTGGCGGCGAAGAAATGATTAAATCTCGAAGCACAGTACTTGTACAACCACTAGCTAATGTGACTAAAATAGTATACGTGCCAGCCATCGTTGCGTTGGTTACAGCAATCGTTGGGGTTTGTAAGGCAGACCCAAAACCACCTGGCCCGGCCCAAAAATAAGTAGCTCCTGCGCCACCGCTGGTAACGGATAATGCAACCGACGAACTATTACATACTGTAATGGCAGGAAGTGTTACTGTTGGTGTTGGAGGAGATGGTATTACTACAACGGTATAGGTTTGTGGTGTTGGCGAAACACAGGTAGACGTAGGAACACCAATAATGGTATAAGTCGTTTGAACGGAAGGATTAACAATAGCACTAAAGGTTGTTGAACTAGATAAGGCTGTTGGTGGACTCCATGACCAACTATATACGCCCGTACTAGCACCAGCAATTTCTATTTTAGTTGGGCCGCAAGTTCTTGCCGTATCCGGTGGAGCTAATGGCGAGCATGCAGATGGTGCTACATAAGCAGAACCAGGAAATGATAAAGACAATAAGTTATTTACAGCTGCTAATTTATTAGAGGCACTTAAAATAGTAACAAATTTAAATGTTCTAGTCTCACCAGGTAAAAAATTAGTAATTTTATAGGATAATGAAATAGCTTGATCAGCTGTAGTTGTTGCACCTACAGTTTGAGTAAACCCTATTCCATTCCATAAGTTAAATGCGTTTCTGTTTGAAAACCCACCATGACATACTCTAAAATCTGAACCAACAGCAGCAAACGCCATGTAAGAAGTTGGCATAACAGCTGTTGAGTTTTGACGGGCACTTACGCAAGCCAAGGGAACGCCGGGGCAAGAACTTGTACCAGGCTGGTCTTCAATGGTATTAATCGTTGTAAAACTACTTCCACCTCCCGGGTAAGACTGGTTGTTATCTGGATCTACATTGCGATAATAGTACATTTCAGGAATAGCCGTAGTATGATTATTTGTTAATGAAATAGTTGTCGTATAGTATAAATCATTCAACTGTAAAAAATAATTCACCTTTGCCCTAATATTAAGTGTAGGTGTGGCAGGAGGGGCCGGGGATATAACCGATCCACCCCAATCAATGTTATAGCAATTTAAAACTTGACTGTAACTTACCGTTGGCGAGCTAGCAATTTGCAATAAAGTACCAGCGCAATTGTTATGAAACTGCGAACCACCGGATGCATTCCCAACATAAATACCCCAACCATTTTCAGGAGACCCCGGTGTAAAAAAATCACCATTAAAGGTAGCCCAAGCATTAAGTTGAGGATTAGCCACAAAACCAAACAAACCAGCTCCACCACGGGGATGCATCCCAGCAGGAAGCGGTGTTACATTCGTGCCTTCAAAACCACCTCTACCATTTACTCCAATTTCTACACTGGTTCCTTTGATATACGCGCCAACATTAGGTAATACTCCTACAACCTGAGCCATTCCGATGGCACTAGATAGCATTAAAGCAAACGTTAATAGCGATTTTCCTAATTTTAATTTTGAATTCATTTTAATAGTTTTTGATGCCTTTTATATTAATTTCTTTTATTTCACTTATTAGTAAAGATAAATATACATTATTTATTTAACTAAAAACAATAGCACTTAGTGAAACATCGGTTTCAGTAAGTGTAAACGCCATTTCAAAAAGTTAAAATTTGATCTACATTAAAAGTGAAAATATTTGCAAAATACTAGGTGATTTTAGTTTATTGAGTTAAAAATTACATTTTAACGGATAGACCCCCCTTTTTTTAATAAAAAAATAAAAAATAATTACTTTTTTTGTTCAACACCCCCTTTATTTTTTATAAATTTGTAAAAAATATAGAAAATATGTCTACTAGAAGAGTTTTAGCTATGCAGGAAGTTGGAAAACGCACTCCTGTTGAATTTAGTCATAACAACCAACAAGTTTCAAAGTATTATGGAGCGAATGTATTTGGGTTAGATGCCATGCGTGAGTTTTTATCAGAAGAGGCATTTAACAGCATCCAGAATTCGATGAATAAAGCAACTATTGTTGAGCGAAAAATGGCAGATCAAGTAGCATCCTGCATGAAAGCTTGGGCACAAAGCAAAGGTGTAACACATTTCACACACTGGTTCCAACCCTTATCCGGTGCAACTGCCGAAAAACATGATGGCTTTTTTGAACCAATCGAAGGAGGTAGAGCTATCGAACGCTTCAGCGGAAATGCTTTAGTGCAGCAAGAACCAGACGCTTCATCTTTTCCAAATGGTGGGATTCGTAATACATTCGAAGCACGTGGCTATACAGCTTGGGACCCAACTTCACCCGCATTTATTTGGGGAGAAACATTGTGTATTCCAACCATTTTTATTTCCTACACAGGCGAATCATTGGATTTTAAGACTCCATTATTAAAATCACTTCATGCTATTGATAAAGCAGCAACCGATGTGTGTCAATATTTTGATAAAAATGTCACTAAAGTAATTGCCACATTAGGTTGGGAACAAGAATATTTTTTAGTGGATTCAGCCTTATATAATATTCGTTTTGATTTACAACAAACAGGCAGAACCTTATTTGGACACGCCCCTGCTAAAGGACAACAGTTAGAAGATCATTATTGGGGGTCAATTCCTGAAAGAGTAGCAGCGTATATGCGCGATTTTGAATACGAATCTCATTTATTAGGCATTCCGGTGCGTACACGCCATAACGAAGTTGCGCCTGCTCAATTTGAATGTGCGCCTGTTTTTGAAGAAACCAACTTAGCGGTTGATCATAATCTATTATTGATGGATGTGATGGAAAAAGTCGCTATTCGTCATAATTTTAGAGTATTGATGCACGAAAAACCTTATGCAGGTGTTAATGGTAGCGGAAAACATAACAACTGGAGTTTAGCAACTAATACAGGCAAAAATTTATTATCGCCAGGCAAAACACCAAAAACGAATTTACAATTCTTGACGTTTTTTGTCAATACTGTAAAAGCTGTATACGAACACGCTGATTTATTGCGTGCTTCCATTGCATCGGCAAATAACGATCACAGACTTGGTGCTAATGAAGCACCTCCAGCTATTATGTCTGTGTTTTTAGGAGAACAATTATCAAAAGTGTTGGATGAATTAGAAAAAGCGATTCATTCTGGAAAAATGAGTCCAGAAGAAAAAACAGCTTTAAAAATGAATATTGGTAGAATACCAGATATTTTATTAGATAACACAGATAGAAATAGAACATCTCCTTTTGCATTTACTGGAAATAAATTTGAATTCAGAGCAGTTGGATCATCCGCTAATTGTGGTGGTCCAATGACTGTTTTAAATGCCATCATGGCTGAGCAATTAGTGTCCTTTAAAAAAGATGTAGATGCATTGATGTCTAAAAAAGTTGAAAAAGATGAAGCTATTTTTCAAGTATTAAAAAAATACATCATTGAAAGTAAGCGCATTCGTTTTGAAGGAAACGGTTACGGTGATGCATGGAAAGCGGAAGCTAAAAAAAGAGGCTTGTCAAATATTCCAACAACACCAGGAGCTCTAGAAGCCATGATTACAAAAAAATCATTAGCCATGTTTGAATCTCAAGGTATTTTAAATCACCGTGAACAAGAAGCACGTTATGAAATTAGCTTAGAGACGTATACTAAAAAAATACAAATTGAAAGTCGAATTATTGCCGACATGGTTGATAATCAAATTATCCCAAGTGCTTTAACGTATCAAAAAGTATTAATTGATAATGTGACTGGATTAAAAAATATTTTCAGTACAACGGATTTTAAAAAAGTAAGTGATACTCAAATTGCTTTAATCAGAGAAATTAGTGATCGCGTGGCCATTATTAAAAAAGCGGCTGATGATATGACTGAAGAACGCAGAAAAGCAAATAACTTAGATAGTTCTAAAAAACAAGCCCACGCGTATTGCGAAAAAGTTAAACCATTTTTTGAAACTATCCGTTACAACGTAGATAAATTAGAAAACATTGTTGATGATGCAACTTGGCCATTACCTAAGTACAGAGAGATGTTGTACTTAAGATAATTTACTGCCCTTGCTTATTCAAAAAATCCCCATGTTGTTAACATGGGGATTTTTTTTAAATAGAAATTGCTACATATTTTTTAACCCGTATAAACTTCCTCCTTTTTCAAAAAGTTTATCTATTCGTTTTTCAACCTCAGGATTTTTTTCTAAAACAGGTGCATGATGTGGTTTTATACGAGCATCAATTATCATGGCATCGCAAGCAAAATGTTTAAATTCCATTTTCGAATTTATGCCATAAATATCATGGCTTGGATTAGATCTTGTAAAAGTAACCCATAACCAATTCTTTAAATTTTCTGCAGTAAATTCAGAATCATCAGCAATAACAATTAATGGAAACTGACTAAATAAATTTTCTTTTACCTCGTTATTAAAATCTTCAAACTCTTGTTTTGCTTTGTCGTACGACTGAAATTTATTTCCTTGAAAAATCAACACACCGTCAAAAACAAGACATGGATTTATAAATGTTTTTAGTGATTTAACCTCATCTGAAATCGTTGTTCCTAATTCTCTTTTTTTGTCGCCATAAGCGGCCACCACTATTTTACTTCCACTGTTTAATCCAGTTCCACTGTAATCGAGCGTGTCCATACTAGTATTGGTATAAAAATGTAAATCTCTTTTTAAATCAATGCGCTCGAGCATGTATTTATAAAACTCTTTTTCGTTATGCGTGCTGACTTTATGAGTTTCATCGGCTGTAATAAATAAAAATTTAGCTAAACTTAATTGGCCTTTCCCTAAAATAAGATTGGCTTGAGTCAGCAATTCTGCTGGTTGTTTTGTTTGATTATAGGGAGTATAACGCTCACTGCCTATTGCTAATAATAAAGGATGAACACCTGCGGCATCAACAGCGTGAACCTCTTTAACCCCAGGTAATTCGTGCTTTATGGCGTCGCCCGTTAATTCATGTATCAATTCTCCGAAACTAGTATCTTCTTGCGGAGGCCTACCAACTGCTGTAAAAGCCCATATGGAATCTTTACGATGATACACTTTATGCACTTTCATTAAAGGAAAATCATGCTTCAAACTATAATACCCTAAATGATCGCCAAAGGGTCCTTCTGGTTTATTTTCGTTTGGAAATACTTCGCCAGTAATGACGAAATCTGCATCAGTGCTAACACAAAAACCATCCTTATACGTGTATCGAAACCTTCTTTTACCCAAAGCCCCTGCAAAAGTCGCTTCGCTTAAACCCTCCGGCAATGGCATCACTGCGGCTAATGTATGACTTGGTGGACCACCAATAAAAATTGAAACCTTTAATGGTTTACCCAACTTATTTGCTTTGGCTTGATGAACTCCTATGCCACGATGCAATTGATAATGTAAGCCAATTTCCTTATTTATGACATACTCATTCCCAGTTAATTGAATGCGGTACATTCCTAAATTAGAATTCATGATGCCAGGTTTATCAGCATCTTCGGTGTAAACCTGAGGAAGCGTTACAAAAGCACCGCCATCTTTTTCCCAATGCGTAATCAACGGCAACTTATCAATCGTTGTTTCTTTATACAATACAGGTTTCGAGAATGGATTTTTTAATGGCAATGCCGAAAAAGCCGTTAAGGCGATGTTTACATATTTCAAAGGGTTTTTCAGGCCTTTAGTTGGATTGTTTTTTAAATCAATCAAGGTTTGCATTTTTGTAAACGTATCTCTAAAAATAAATTTACTACGCTCTAAGCTTCCAAAAATATTGCTAGCACATTTAAATTCACAGCCTTTTACATTTTCAAACAATAAGGCTGGACCATTCATTTCATAAACTCTCAACTGAATAGCCGCCATCTCTAAATGAGGGTCAACCTCTTCGGTTATTCTTATCAAATGGTTATGCTTTTCTAAGTCGTCGAGACAGGATTTTAAATCTTTATACATATCATTAATTAAACACTTTAAATATAAAGAGGTTTAAATTAATATTTACATTTGATGTTTTAAATTTATATGATAAGTTCAACAAACAAAGAAATTGCTACTAAATGGTTTGATGCCTTTAATACGCATGATTTAGAAAAACTATTGAGTTTGTATCATCAAACCGCCAAGCATTACAGTCCAAAATTAAAAATCCGCTTACCTGAAACACAAGGTTTAATTTGCGGAAAAGATGCCTTAAGACATTGGTGGCAAGATGCATTTGATAGAATTCCAAGTTTATACTACGAGGTAATAAAACTAACCGCTGATGATCATCAAGTTTTTATGGAATACATACGTCACGCAGACGGTGATGAAGATTTAATGGTTGGCGAAGTTTTAGAAATTGAAAATGGGCTAATTGTGTTTTCGAGGGTTTATCATGGATAAAACCATATTAAAAAAATACATTATTTTTGCGACCTAAAAATCTAACAGATTAGCTTAAATTATATAGTTGACTAAACATCAACATTTTAATAAATAAACTGAACAAAAAACTAAATTAAACATATGAAAACCATCGACAACCTAAATTTTTTAAATAAACGCGCTTTAGTGAGGGTAGATTTTAATGTGCCATTAAATGATCATTTTGAAGTTACAGATACAACGCGCATCGTTGCTGCTATTCCCACGATAAAAAAAATTATTGAACTTGGCGGAAGTGTTATTTTAATGTCGCATTTAGGACGACCAAAAGAAGGGCCAACAAATAAATATTCGTTAAAACACACTGTAAATACAATTTCACATTTACTTGGTTTACCTGTTGATTTTACAGATGATTGCATCGGCGATGAGGCTTATTCTAAATCGGGAGCATTAAAACCAGGACACGTTTTATTACTAGAAAATTTACGTTTTTATAAAGAAGAAGAAAAAGGTGATGTTGACTTTGCAGAAAAATTAAGCAAACATGGTGATATCTACGTTAATGATGCTTTTGGAACTGCGCATCGTTCACATGCTTCAACAGCTGTAATAGCGCAATTTTTTGCGCCCGATGCAAAGTGTTTAGGTTATGTGATGGCTAACGAAGTGGCAAGTATTGACAAAGTCATTAACGGCGCAGAAGCTCCTTTTACTGCTATTGTTGGTGGAGCAAAAGTGAGTGATAAAATTTTAATTATCGAACAACTCATGAATAAAGCCAACAACATTTTAATTGGCGGCGGTATGGCATTTACTTTTGTAAAAGCAATGGGCGGAACCATTGGTAAATCGTTATGCGAAGATGATAAATTAGATTTAGCCACAGAATTGTTAGCTAAAGCAAAAGCAAAAGGCGTTAATTTATACATACCAACAGATGCGGTTATTGCAGATAACTTTGCAAATGATGCCGCTATACAACATTGCAATATCAATGAAATACCAGAAGGTTGGATGGGCTTAGATATTAGCACAGAAACGATAAACACCTATTCGGAAGTCATAAAAAACTCAAAAACTATTTTGTGGAATGGGCCAATGGGCGTTTTTGAAATGAGTAATTTTGAAAATGGAACTAAAGCCGTTGCATTAGCCATTTGTGAAGCTACAAAACATGGCGCTTATAGTTTAATTGGTGGTGGTGATAGTGTTGCTGCTATTAATAAATATAACTTAGCCAATCAGGTAAGTTATGTAAGCACTGGTGGTGGTGCCTTGTTAGAATACATTGAAAATGGAACCTTGCCAGGTGTTAGTGCAATTGATTAAAAAAGATTGTTTTCAGGCAATAATTGTGCAAAATCTTTACAAATGCTCGATAACGATTATTAAAAAAATACATTATATTTGAATCTTAATAAAAATAAAAACATGGAATTATATTTAGACTCAGCTAACCTTAAAGAAATTGAAGAAGGTTTTAAATTAGGATTTTTAAGTGGCTTAACAACTACGCCAACCTTTATGCAAAAGGAAGGTATTACTGATATTGATGGCACTATTGTAAAATTAAGTAAAATAGTTCCTGTTCTTCAAATTGAAGCATTAGGTAATACAGCTGAAGAAGTTTTAGCTGAAGCTGAACGTCAATTAGCTTTAGGCTTAGATCCTAAAAAAACAGTATTTAAAATTCCCGTTTCATTAGAAGGTGTAAGAGCTTGTAAAATGTTACGCGATAAAGGCTATTTAGTAAATGTACATTTAGTATATACCTTACAACAAGCTTATATGGCGATGCAAGCTGGCGCAACTTATGTTTGTCCATTAGTTGGTCGTTTACAAGATCAAGGTCATGATGCTTTAACATTAGTAGAGCAATGTGTGGATGCTGTTGAAGTATACGGATATGATACAAAAATTATGTTCTCTTCGGTTCGCCACGCTGAACACGTTCGTAATGCTATTAATATTGGCGTTCATACCATTACTGTTCCATTAAAAATCATCAAACAATTAACTGAAAATAACTTCACAACATTAGGTACGGATCAATTTATTCAAGATACGCGTTTAATGATGGTAAGAGTGAAAGAAGCAATTAAAGCAACTAATCCTTTAGTAGTAGAAAATACTTCAGTAACGGATGCAATTATTAAAATGACTGAATTTGGATTTGGTGCCATCACGGTAACTAAAGCAGATGGTAGCATTAAAGGTGTGTTTACTGATGGAAGTCTTCGTAAATTAATTGGAGAAAAAGGCAGAGATATTTTAACCAAAAATTTATCTGACTTAGAATACAAAGAACCGATCACAATTGATGGAAACGTATTGTTAAATGATGCAA
>CANLAV010000083.1 GCA_947487905.1 Bacteroidota bacterium
AATAAAAATCCCGCTTTAAGCGGGATTTTTATTGAATATTTAATTATTATTCAACAATAACTTTTTTAGTGATTTGATTCTTTTTAGAATCTTCAATCGTAACAAAATATACACCGGGTGATAAATCAGAAATATTAATTAACTCATTTGATAAATTAGATATTGATGAAATAGTTTTAACAAGCTGTCCAGTCACTGTTACAAATGAAATTTTATTTAAATCACTCATTGATTGGAATGTTATTGATTCTAAAGCTGGATTGGGATATATAGAAACGAAAATATCACTAGTCATTTCTTTAACACCAACTATTGAACAATCACAAGTATGAAAACCTAAACCAGTGTAAGTATTAACCATTAATGAATCCCATTCAACAGAAGGATTGAATGTATTGAAAGCAGGATTAACAGAAACGCCCGCTTTAACACTTGCCTTACGTCTTAATACTTTATCTTGAGTCCAATATTGCTTAAAATAAGGACCAAATGCTGCAGTGGTATAACCTGCAGGCATACTTGCATATGGTGCTAAACTTGTCCAGCCAGCGGTTGGACTTGCTGTTCCATTTGAACCAGTTGGCTGCTCGCCTCTACAAGCAAAAATATCTACATTTACCCAAGTTCCAGAAACGTTCTTTTGCAAAGCTAATGCATCGTCGCCATTAAAACACAAAACACGGCTGTTTCCTGTACCTGTAGCACAACCTGGACATAACAAGGTGTCTGCAGCAGCTTGAAGAGCGATATCAATGGGCGCTGTTTGCCCTGTTCCCGAAGGATTCGTTAAATTTAAGGCCATTACATAGGTTTGATAAGGTGCCAAAGTTATATTCGTTGGTAATTGCATTTCGCCTTCTATAGCAGTAAATCCAGTATTACCATTATCATGTCTTAGAATACGATAATTAGCAAGGCTTTTTGAAGAAGATGAGGTATTATAAATTTCTAAAGCTTTATTATTTCCCGTTCCTTCTAAATATTCTGAAATAATTAAATCCGAACAATTTTGAGCCTTTCCTATGAAAGCTAGTGTAACTAATGATAAACTTAGTAAGGTTTTTTTCATGTTTTTAAATTTTTTAAATTTTTTACTATTAAGTGGTTTAAGGCAGTTATTTTTTAAGAACTAAAAAACACTTCTTATAGGATGATCACTTATTCGGAATCAAAAATATAATAAATTGAACGGATTACAAACAAATGTTGAAAAAAATGATAATTTGATAATATTTAAATAAGATTTAATTTCCTTTGAAATAAAACGCAGATTTAGTCTTTTGAACTTAAAATAGAAAAAAACTAAATTTTTCATTTTTTAACGATTATTTACCCTAATTAAAGCCAATAAAAGTTACATTTGTTTGTTTAACTATCGAATTCTATCATGAAAAAAACACTTATTATTATTATTAGCATTATTTCATTGAATGCAATGTCTCAATCGTCGTTTAATTTTTCTATTAATGGATCTTTTAAAAACACGAAAGAGAATAGCAAAATTTTTATACATCACAAATGGGACGACGTAACATATACAGATAGCCTAAAATTAAAGGGTGGGAAATTTGTATTAAACGGAAAATCTTCTGAACCAAATATGTATTGGATTACAAAAACAAACAACTCAAACGAACAACCAAATTTGATGTTTTTTGTGGATGCTGGTAAAACAATTGTTTCAGGAAATTTAGATAGTTTACCATTTACCTCAGTGTCTGGTGGACAAACACAAAAAGATTATGTAGATTATAACGCCTTGATGAGCAATTTTAGTGTAAAACAACAAGCCATCGTTAACGCTTATAACGAAGCAAAAAACAAAGGCGATAATAATGTCATGAATCAAAAAGTGGGCGAATATCAAGCCTTAGATGTTGAAGTGAAAACTGCATTAGCAGGATTTATAAGTAATCATTCTAAATCACCTATTAGCGGTTACGCTATTTATTATAACTTTCAAAATGCAACTGGACCAGTTGAAGAACTTGAAAAAATAGTAAACTTATTGGATAAAAGTACCGAAAACACCAAATACGGAAAATTAGGTCGTGAAAAAGTGAAACAAATGCGCGGTACTATGATTGGTTACGAAGCTTTAAATTTTTCGCAAGCCGATGTGAATGGTAAACAAATAAATTTAAAAGATTTTAAAGGAAAATATGTGTTAGTTGATTTTTGGGCTAGTTGGTGTGGGCCTTGCAGAGGGGAAAATCCAAACGTTGTAAACGCTTATAATAAATACAAAGACAAAGGATTTACTGTTTTAGGAGTTTCTTTTGACCAAGATAAAGGGAAATGGCTACAAGCAATAGAAAAAGACCATTTAACATGGACTCAAGTAAGCGATTTAAAAGGATGGGGTAACGAAGCTGGTAAATTATTCGGTATTTCTAGCATTCCTCAAAATTTATTATTAGACAAGGAAGGAAAAATTGTTGCTAAAAATTTACGCGGCATTGATTTAGAAAATAAACTTGAAGAAATTATTAAATAAAATCAATTTTTATTAAGAATTTTTAAAACAATAGGACTATTAAAAAGTAATTATAAATTTGTTAACGAAACATAAAACAAAAAATAGAATATGAAGAAAAGTACATTAGGATTTATAACCGCTTCTGCATTTTGCTTAAACATTTTAGCGCAAACAAATGAACCAGTTATCATGACTATTAACGGTAAGCCAGTTTACAAAAGTGAATTTGAAAACGTTTATAAAAAAAATAACGGCAAAGAAATTAATAAAGAACAAAAATCAATCAGCGAATACGTTGACTTATTTTCAACATTCAAAATGAAAGTATTTGAAGCTGAAGCAAATGGTTTAGATACAAACTCAGCATTTAAAACTGAATTAGCGGGATATCGCAAGCAATTAGCTTCGCCTTATTTAACTGATAAAAACGTGAATGACGCATTATTGGTTGAAGCGTATGAGCGCATGAAAACAGAAGTGAAAGCTCAACATATTTTAATTAGAATTGAAGAAGGTGCACTACCAAAAGATACAATTGAAGCGTATACGCGATTGATGATTATTAGAGATGCCATTTTGAAAAAACCTATTTCAGCTTCTAGATTAGCTGAATACGAAAACATTCTTAAGAAAAGTTCGGCTGGAATCAACAAAAACTCTAATAAAAAAGACAGCGCAAATTACCAATCAAAATTAAATGCGGTAACAAATTTAAGCGCTTACACGAATACAGGTGAAGATCCATTTATTGCCGTTGCTAAAAAAACTTCTGAAGATCCTTCTGCTGTCGAAAACGGTGGAGACTTAGGTTATTTCTCATCATTACAAATGGTTTATCCTTTTGAAAACACAGCTTTTAATTTAAACATAGGAGATATTTGCATGCCAATTAGAACACGTTTTGGCTATCATATTTTAAAAGTGAATGACAAGCGTGCAAGTCAAGGTGAAATATTAACAGCACATATTATGGTTTCATTTACAAAAGAGATGGGTGAAAAAGATAAAGCCAACTTAAAAACTAAAATAGATGAAATTTACGCTAAGTTAAAATCAGGTTCTAAATTTGAAGAAATTGCCCGTCAGTTTTCTGATGATAAACAAAGCGCTGAAAAAGGTGGTCAATTGCAATGGTTTGGAAGTAGCAGAATGCCTATTGAATTCGAAAAAGCTTCATTCGCATTACAAAACAATGGAGATTATAGCGAACCATTTACAACAAAATATGGCTGGCATATTGTAAAACGTTTAGATAAAAAAGGTTTAGCAAGTTTTGACGAGATGAAAGCTGACTTAAAGCAGCGCATCGGAAAAGACAGTAGAACGCAAGCTGGAAAAACGTCGTTAATTGCGAAAATTAAAAAAGAAAATAATTTTAAAGAAAATGTCATGTCTAAAACACCTTTTTTAAAAGTGCTTGATTCTACTGTTTATCAAGGGAAATGGGAAGCTAAAAAGGCAGATAAATTAGGAAATAAAGAATTATTCACAATTGGTACAACTAAAAAAACACAAAACGATTTTGCAAAATACATCGAATCACACCAAACAGCCAGAGCCATCATGGACAATAATATGTTTTTACAACAATCTTATAAAGAGTTTGTAGACGAAACCGTTATTAATTTTGAAGATGCTCAATTAGAAACGAAGTATCCTGAATATAAAAATTTATTGAAAGAATACCGTGATGGTATTTTATTATTTGATCTTACAGATCGAGAGGTTTGGAGTAAAGCCATAAAAGATACTGCTGGATTAAAAGTGTATTATTCTAAAAATAAAACCAATTACCTTTGGGAAGAACGCGCTGAAACAACAACTTACAAATGTTTGAACGATAAAATTGCAAAACAAGTGCGCGGATTATTAAATAAAAATAAAACTGAAAAAGAAATCATTGACATCGTAAATAAATCATCTCAATTAAATTTAACATCAGAAAGTGTTACTTATTTAAAAGGTGAAAATAAAGATGTAGATGCCAATTGGAAAAAAGGAATTGTATCTAACAACATAATAGACAGTAAAGAAAATAAAGTTGTTGTGTTAGTTATTAATGCCATTTTAGATAAAACACCTAAAACAATTGCTGAAGCAAAAGGAACAATAACAGCTGATTACCAAACTTATTTAGAAAAAGAATGGTTAAGCTATTTAAAAAATAAATACACTGTAAAAGTGAATGAAGACGTATTAAAAAGTATTAAATAATACGAAAAGAATACATAAAAAAAGGCTGTAACAATTGCTACAGCCTTTTTATTTTAAAAACATCTGTGAAAATATTTATACATATAACAAAATTACTTTGCTTACTTTTTTTTGTAATGTTAATTCACGCATGCCATTCTTCCTCTAAAAAAACTGATGATAATGGATTGGTATTAGCGAAAGTAAATAAAAAAATATTAACCGTTTCTGACTTAAACCAATTTACGCCAAAAGGAATTTCGAAAGCCGACAGTGTTATTTTGCTTAAAAAATACATTACTAAATGGGCAAACGACGAACTCTTTTACCAAGAAGCACTAACCTATCTAACGGTTGAGGATATTGACATTGAAAAAGAAATTGAAAATTATAAAAAAGAATTAATCACTTATAAATTTCAAACAAAATTAATTGAAGAGAAACTAGATACCCTCATCAGTCAAGAAGAAATAGAAAGCTATTATAATAAAAATGCTAAGAATTTTTTATTGAAAAATAATATTGTAAAAGTATTGTATGTAAAAACTCCAGCTTCTATTCCAAATTTAGATAAACTAAAAAAATTATGTTATTCAAACAATCCTAAAGATGCCCAACAATTGAATGCCTTATGTATTCAGTACGCCAATAATTATTATACCAATAATAACACATGGTTGATGTTTGAAGATCTAAAAAAAGAAATCCCTCAATTAAAAGAAGTACCGGAATACAACTTACAAAACGGGAAAATTTTTGAGTTTAGTGATCCTAAAAATTATTACTTTTTAAAAATTATTGAAATTAAATCAAAGAATACATTATCGCCCATTAATTTTGAGCGAAATAACATCAAAGCCATGCTGCTCAACGAGAGAAAGAAAAAATTAATTAATAGCATCAAACAAGATTTTTTTGAGAAAGCTAAAGCTGACAAACAAATTGAAATTTATAATTAAACGCCTCATGAAATTTAAATTAATTATCACACTTATTGTTTTTAGCCTTTTTACAAATGCTCAGCCACAAATATTGGATAAGGTGATTGCAGTAATTGGTAAAAATCCCTTATTGTTATCTGAAGTTGAAACTTCGTTAGTTCAGAAAAAAGAAAAAAATGCACCTGATAGCAATGCACGATGCAAGGCTTTTGAAGATTTATTATTTCAAAAATTATTAGTTTCACAGGCAGACAGAGATAGTATTACAGTGGATGATAAAGAAATTGATGGAGAATTAGGTAGACGAATTAATTATTATGTTGGGATGCTTGGCAGTGAAGAAAAGTTTGAACAGTTTTACGGAAAGCGCATTAGTGTATTTAAAGACGAACTAAGAGAAGATGTAAAAGATCAATTGAAGGCGCAAAAAATGCAACAAAAAATAACAGGAGATCTTAAACTAACTCCTAGCGAAGTTAGAACGTATTTTAATTCTGTTCCATATGATAGTCTGCCAATTATCAATTCTGAAATTGAGATTGGACATATCATCAGAAAACCGCCTGTGAATGATGTGACAAAAAAAGAAGCTAGAAATTTACTTGAAACATATAGGCAACGTGTTATTAATGGCGAAAGTATGAGTGTTTTGTGTGCATTGTATAGCGAAGATCCAGGTTCTGCCAAAAATGGTGGACGATATGAGTCTGTTATGCGTGGGCAATTTGTCCCAGAGTTTGAAGCTGTTGCATTTAAACTTAAAGCGGGAGAAATTTCAGAAATATTTGAAACAACGTATGGCTTTCACTTCATTCAATTGGTTGCACGCAAAGGCGAATCGGTTGATGTAAGACATTTGCTATTATCACCAAAAATTTCTCAAGCAGATATTTTAAAAGCAAGAAATGAATTAGATAGCATTCAGAAATTAATTGCGAATGGCACTTTAAATTTTAATAACGCTGCTTTACAATTTAGTGATGATAAAGAAACGAAACAAAATGGTGGTTTAATTGTAAATCCTGCAACCAACAGCACAAAATGGCAAATTGAGGAATTAGGACAGACTGATCAAAATCTTGTATTCATGCTTGATAAAATGCAAATTGGTGAAGTAACACCTGTCTTGCAACACACTGGTTCAGATGCAAAACAAGCATGGCGTATTGTGTATTTAAAAACAAGAACCGAACCTCATAAAGCTAACTTAAAAGATGATTACACTAAAATATTAAACATGGCCACCTTTGACCATCAAAAAAAATTAGTAAGCAATTGGATTATTAAAAAATCAAAAACAACCTATATAAAAATTAACAGCGAATTCAATAGTTGTAAATTAGAATATGGTTGGACGATTACACCATAATTTTTTGAAATAATTCTAAAATAAAAAGGCTTACAATTATTAGAAGTATTTGAAAAGCAAGCGAAACAATTTATAACACAAAACATAAAACGACAGAAACATACGCTTATACAACTAACGGTAGCTGTATAACTGAATGTTTTTGGCGGATATAAACTAGTTAGTGAGAATTTTCCGAAACTTAAAGCAGAAACGATCATAACAACAAAAATGACAGAAACGGACAAACTATCTTTGTTTTTCAGCAATGAATTTCCTTTTAATCATGAAGGTTTAGCAGAATTTATAAATACTTTCGTTAAAAAATCTTATAAAAAAGGAAGTGTTATTTTAGAAAATGGAAATACTGAGAATGAATTACGTTTTTTAGACAAAGGTATTATTCGAGAATATTATGCGACCAACGACAAAGAAAAGAATATTAATTTCTATACTGACATCGGTTTTATTACAGATTTTTCTTCATTTACAAATTCGATTTCGACAAAGAAATATCAAGAAAGTTTGACTGATATAGATTTAAGAGTTTTATCCAAAGAAAAATTCTTGAATTTTACCAACCAATATAATTGCGGAAAGCTATTTATTGAAACTATTTTTCAACGAATTGTTATAAATAAAGAGAATGAAGAGTTTAACCACTTTGTAAATACAGCGGAAGAGTTATACCTCGATATTATGATAACAAAACCTAATTGGCTACTTCACATTCCTCAATACCATATTGCTTCTTATTTAGGGATTACACCTGAAACATTGAGTAGAATTCGAAAACGAATTTCTTGATTTCAATCAATGGAAAATATTTTAGTATCGAGCAACTTTGCACTTTCAAATTAAAAATATAAAAAAATGAAAGTACATCATTTACGAAATGCAACATTGGTAATAGAAACAGGAGAAAAAGTAATTTTAGTAGACCCAATGCTTGGAAAAAAAGGAACAGCAGGTCCAACATTTACACTTTTTCGTTTTAAGCCACAGCGAAATCCTATTGTAGATTTGCCAAACAATGCATTGAATCTAGTCGAAAAAACAACACATTGTTTAATAACGCATCTTCACCCAGACCATTTAGATAAAGAAGCTGAGAATTTTCTTCGCTCTAAACAAATTCCAATCATTTGTAGCATAAAAGACGAAGTAATATTGCGAAAAAAAGGATTAAATGTAGCTCAAACTGTTGAATATTGGAAAGAACGCGATTTTTTTGGTGGAAAAATTCAAGGTATTCCAGCAGTTCACGGATACGGATTTGTAGCAAAACCTATGGGAAATGTAATGGGATTTTATATAGAATTACCTAATGAAAAGTCTATATATTTAAGTGCGGACACAATTTATACGGATGATGTACATAAAACATTAACACAATTAAAACCTGAAATTTCAGTTGTGGCCTCTGGAACAGCTCAATTAGATATTTTTCAACCATTATTAATGAGAATGGACGACATTTTGAAATTTGTAAAAAATTCACCAAACCAAGTAATTGCTAATCATTTAGAAGCAGTAAATCATTGTCCAACAACACGAAACCAATTAAAAAAGGAAGTTTCAAAAATTGGACTTTCTGACAAAATATTTATTCCGAAAGACGGAGAAAGCAGAACGTATTAGTAAAACTGCCACTAACAGCATTTAAACAAGATGCAAGGATTTAGTGGAATTGCCGTTTCGCATTGAACTTTTTACTTAAATAGAAAATATGCAGCCACGAAGACTTGCACTTCGTGTAGCTGCAAACCGTTATCAACAATAATAACAAGCCTTTTTTATAAAAAATCTAAAAATGTATTACCAACTAGGTTTGTAACATTCCCACATTATATTGTTTTGTAATGGGTGAATGATTGGCTGCTTCAATACCCATACTTATTACTTTACGCGTGTCTAATGGGTCAATAATAGCATCTAACCAAATTCTACTTGCTGCGTAATAAGGTGTTGTTTGAGCATCGTATCTATCTTTGGTTTTATTATACAATTCAGCTTCTTTTTCTGGAGTGATTTCTTCGCCTTTTGCTTTTAAACTTGCCACTTCAATTTGCACTAACACTTTAGCAGCTTGCGCACCACCCATTACGGCCACTTGAGCCGTTGGCCAACCTACAATTAAGCGTGGATCGTAGGCTTTACCACACATGGCATAATTTGCAGCTCCATAACTATTTCCTAAAATAATTGTAAACTTTGGAACAACTGAATTAGCCATCGCATTCACTAATTTAGCTCCGTCTTTAATAATTCCACCTTGCTCACTTCTAGAGCCTACCATAAAGCCTGTAGCATCTTGTAAAAATACTAAAGGAATTTTCTTTTGATTACAATTCATAATAAAACGAGCAGCTTTATCAGCACTATCACTATAAATAACACCACCAAATTGCATTTCACCTTTTTTACTTTTCACCACTTTGCGCTGATTGGCAACAATACCAACAGCCCAACCATCAATGCGTGCATAGGTACAAACAATTGACTGACCGTACAACTCTTTATATTCTTCGTGTTCACCATTATCAACAAGGCGTTCAATGATTTCGCGCATTTCATATTGCTTATCATTCAAAATCCCATACATTTCTTTAGGATCTTTTTTGGGAAGAACAGGCGATTCTCTATTAAAACCAGCTTTATCATAATCCCCTACTTTACTCATGATATTACGAATACGTGTCAAACAATCTGCATCATCTTTACATTTATAATCCGTAACACCACTAATTTCACAATGTGTAGTTGCGCCACCAAGCGTTTCATTATCGATGGTTTCGCCAATGGCAGCTTTTACTAAATAACTACCAGCTAAAAATATAGATCCTGTTTTATCTACAATCATAGCTTCATCACTCATAATAGGCAAATAAGCACCACCAGCCACACAACTTCCCATCACCGCAGATATTTGTAAAATACCCATTCCACTCATCACGGCATTGTTTCTAAAAATACGTCCAAAGTGTTCTTTGTCAGGAAAAATTTCATCTTGCAAAGGCAAATAAACTCCAGCACTATCAACTAAATAAATAAT
>CANLAV010000084.1 GCA_947487905.1 Bacteroidota bacterium
ACAGAAAAATCATTTTTCCATTTCTCGTTTTTAATATTAATGATGCCGTTTTGAGTAAATAACAACCCATGGCGAGCATTACGAGTTGGCATCACACAATCAAACATATCAACACCTAATGCAATGCCTTCTAAAATATTAATAGGCGTGCCTACTCCCATTAAATACCGTGGTTTATCTTTTGGCAAAATATTACAAACAAGTTCTGTCATTTCATACATATCTTCAGCGGGCTCGCCAACAGATAAGCCACCTATGGCGTTTCCTTCCGCATTTTTTGAAGCGATGTACTCAGCCGATTGAACACGTAAATCCTTATATACAGAACCTTGAACTATTGGAAATAAGGCTTGCGAGTAATCATATTTTGGTTGCGTTTCATTAAAACGATTGATGCATCTATCCAACCAACGATGTGTTAATCCTAACGAATTTTTAGCGTAATTATAATCGCAGGGATAAGGCGTGCACTCATCGAAAGCCATGATGATATCAGCGCCAATTATTCTTTGAATATCCATTACACTTTCGGGGGTAAATAAGTGTTTACTTCCATCAATATGAGATTTAAACATAGCACCTTCTTCCGTTAATTTACGAGAATTTGCTAATGAAAAAACTTGGTATCCACCGCTATCGGTTAACATTGGTTTATCCCAACCATTAAATTTATGCAAACCTCCTGCATTTTCTATCACTTCCAAACCGGGTCTTAAATACAAATGATAAGTGTTTCCTAATATAATCTGAGCTTTAATATCCTCTTTTAATTCGCGCTGATGAACTGCTTTTACTGTTCCAGCCGTGCCAACAGGCATAAAAATATGCGTTTGTATTTGACCATGATCGGTTACAATAACTCCCGCTCTGGCTTTCGAATTTGGATCGGTATGTTGTAATGTAAATTTCAATTTTTGTTTTTAAGCAAAGGTATCATAAAAATGTTTTATACCAATTTAAGCCATGGCGCTTAACGTTTTTTTACTATTTAGTTGTAAAAACAAAGACGTCTTCATCGTCTTTTTTCATAAGGTATTTTTCGCGCGCAAATGTTTCTAAGCTTTTTGAATTATTTTGTAATTCATTTATTTCCATTTTATTCTTTTCTATTTCCGCAATGTAATAACCTTTTTCTGCATTTAATTTATTGCACTTTTGAACCAGTTCATATTGAGTAAACACATCATTTTTATCGAAATATAATAACCAGCTGATGAGGACGACAATAACAATGAAATATTTATTTTTTAATATTTTGAAAATAACCATGATACAATGAAATTTAACTTAATGTGTTAAAGTTCGGATTACTTTTCAAGTTACGAAGATTTAATGCAGAATGTTTTAAGTATAAGTTTGTTAATTACGATGAATTCAGGACCTAAAAACAGGTCATTCTTAAATCATTCTTTTTGATTATATTTACACCCTAATTTTAAAAAAATGATTTCTGTTTCTAATGTGAGTTTGCAATATGGCAAGCGTATTTTGTTTGATGAAGTAAATGTAAAATTTACACCTGGTAATTGTTATGGTTTAATTGGTGCAAATGGCGCTGGTAAATCTACTTTTATGAAAATATTGTCAGGAGACATTGACCCAACCAAAGGTCAAGTAAATATTTTACCAGGCATGCGCTTAAGCGTGCTGAAACAAAATCACTTTGAATTTGATGAATTTACTGTATTAGATACCATTTTAATAGGAAATAAACGTCTTTTTGAAATTATGAAAGAAAAAGACGCGATTTACGCTAAGCCAGATTTTAGTGAAGCGGATGGATTAAAAGCGGCAGATTTAGAAGCTGAATTTGGTGAAATGAATGGTTGGAATGCTGAAAGTGATGCTGCCACTTTATTGACAAATGTTGGTATTCCTGTTGAATCTCATTTTAAATTGATGAAAGATTTAACTGGAAAAGACAAAGTGAAAATTTTATTATCACAAGCTATTTTCGGAAATCCTGATATTTTATTATTAGATGAGCCAACCAATGACTTAGACGTTGAAACCATATCTTGGTTAGAAAATTACTTGGCTGATTTTGAAAATACAGTTATTGTAATTAGCCATGATCGACATTTTTTAGATGCAGTTTGTACGCATACTTGCGATATTGATTATGGTAAATTAAAAACATATACAGGTAATTATAGTTTCTGGTATCAAATGAGCCAGTTAGCTTTAAAACAGCGTAGCGATGCAAACAAAAAGGTAGAAGATAAACGCCTTGAGTTACAAGATTTTGTTAGAAGATTTAGCGCAAATGCAAGTAAAAGTAGCCAGGCTACATCGCGTAAAAAATTATTAGACAAATTAGTAGTTGATGAAATTCCTCCAAGCACACGTAAATACCCTGGCATTATTTTTAAACAAGAACGTGAAGCGGGTGATCAAATATTACACATCGAAAATTTAACGAAATCAAATGCGGATGGTGTATTATTTAAAGATGTAAATATCAATGTTTCTAAAGGTGATAAAATTGCCTTTATTGCAAAAAATCATTTAGCGATTACGGCTTTGTTTGATATTATCAACGAGGAAGATACAGCTGATAAAGGTGAATACAAATTTGGAACGACGATTTATAAAGCCTACTTACCAAATGATAATGCGAAATATTTTGTTGGTGATATGAATTTAATGGATTGGTTACGCCAATATTCATCAAACAAAGATGAAAGTTATGTGCGTGGTTTTTTAGGGAAAATGCTATTTACTGGCGAAGAAGTTTTAAAAAAATGTTCTGTATTGTCTGGTGGAGAAAAAGTACGTTGTATGACAAGTCGTATGATGCAGGTTAATCCTAATATGTTGATACTTGATGAACCAACTAACCATTTAGACTTGGAAAGTATTATTGCTTATAACGATGCCTTAAAAGATTATACAGGTGTTATTTTATTAACGAGTCATGATCACGAGTTAATGGAAACAGTCGCCAATCGTATTATTGAATTAACACCTAATGGTATTATTGACAAAAAAATGACTTACGACGAATATTTAGCTAACGACCAAGTGAAGGCCGAACGCGAGAAATTGTATAATAAATAAAACTTAAGTCTACTCATAAAAAAAGCACCAATGAATGATCATTGGTGCTTTTTAGTTTTATATATAAACTATTTATACTGCTTTTCGTAATAATTTGCATAAGCACCAGAGGTAACGTTCGTTAACCATTCTTCGTTCTGTAAATACCAATCAACTGTTTTTGATAAGCCTTCTTCAAATTGTAAAGATGGCTTCCAACCTAATTCATTTTGCAATTTAGTGGAATCAATTGCGTAACGTAAGTCGTGCCCTGCTCTATCTGTTACATACGTTATTAATTTTTGATTGGTTCCTTTTTCACGGCCTAATTTTTCATCCATCATGTCGCACAATAATTTAATCACATCAATATTCGTCCATTCATTATGCCCGCCAATATTATAGGTTGTACCTAATGCAGCTTCATGAAAAATAACATCAATGGCTTTTGCATGATCCTCTACAAACAACCAATCACGAACATTTTCACCTTTGCCATAAATTGGCAACGATTTATTATTTTTAATATTATTAATGCAAAGTGGAATTAATTTTTCAGGAAAATGAAAAGGTCCGTAATTATTTGAACAGTTTGAAATAACACAAGGTAATTTATACGTGTCAAAATAAGCACGTACAAAATGATCAGAACTCGCTTTAGATGCAGAGTAAGGACTATGGGGGTCGTAAGCTGTTGCTTCGGTAAATAAACCTGTATCACCTAAAGAACCATAAACTTCATCTGTACTGACGTGGTAAAACTTTGTAAAAGAAGTGTTATCTGCTTTATACAATTCTTTAGCGGCATTTAATAAGTTAACTGTTCCAATAACATTTGTATAAACAAATTCTAAGGGATTAGTAATACTTCTATCCACATGACTTTCGGCAGCTAAATGAATAACCGCGTTAAATTTATGTTCTACAAATAGTTTATTGATAAAATCTGCATCAACAATATCACCTTTCACAAAGGTATAGTTTGGTTTATTTTCAACGTCTTTTAAATTAGCTAAATTACCAGCGTAGGTTAATTTATCTAGGTTAACAATGGAATAATCAGGGTATTTATTAACCATTAATCTCACAACGTGAGAACCAATAAACCCTGCACCACCTGTAATGAGTATTTTCATTTTCTGTTCAATTTAATAATTTACTTTCCTCGGCCTTTTACAACAACTAATATGGTATGAATTAAAATTTTAAAATCAATAATCAAACTCATATTTTCAATATACAACAAATCAAATTTAATACGTTCAACCATTTGTTCAATATTTTCGGCATAACCATATTTTACTTGACCATAACCTGTAATACCTGGTCTTACACGATGCAAATGTACATAATGTGGGGCATGAACTACAATTTGATCAATAAAAAATTTTCGTTCTGGACGAGGTCCAACTAAACTCATATCTCCTTTAACAACATTGTAAAATTGGGGAATTTCATCCAACCTAACTTTTCGCAAGAATCGTCCAATTTTAGTAATACGGGGATCGTTAGATTTTGACAATAATGGACCAAATTTTTCAGCATCAATGCACATTGTTCTAAATTTATAGATATTAAACGGATGCCCATCTTTTCCAATTCGCTCTTGCTTAAAAAACATAGGTCCTTTTGACCCTATCTTGACAAGAACCATTAACACTAAATATACCCAACTAAAACAAATCAAAAACATAAGCGAAACCAAAACATCCATAAATCGTTTTACAGCCTGTTCCCAATCAGGCATCACCTCTTTGTTAATAATAATCAAGGCCTCTTCAGAAATAGAATTCATTTTAACTTGACCAGATAAAATGTCGTACACATCAGGAATAATTTTTATAATAACTCCAAAATCATTTAATTCATTAATTATTTTTTGTAAATACTCATGTTCTGAAGATTCGATGGCAATGATAATCTCTTCAACTTGGTAATTAAACAAAATCTGTTTCAAGTCTTTATACTCACCTAAATGCGGAAGCTTGTTTTTTAACTGCTCCGAAAAACCATTTTTTTCTTCAAGGTGAATAAAACCTATGAATTTATTACCAGATGAATGAACCTTTGAATTGATTTCATTAAATATTTTAAACGCACTTTGATTACTTCCTATGATAACAGTATTAAAACCAATAATACTTTTTTTGATTTTATAATTGGTAATAGAAGACAGGACAAATCGAAAAAAAGCTGTTATAAAAAAATGTAAAAAGAATAAAACACCATATACTTTATAATAAGACTTATAACTAACTACAAAATCATCTAACAATACAAAAAAGAAAATAAAAGTAACGCCAATAAGCGACATGGCTATGGTTTGAACGAGTTCATTTATCCTTGATTTTCTATAAATGTTTTTATAATACCCCGTTAAGTAATAAACAAGCAACCAACATAATGGTAAGATTATTATCCCTAAAATAAATTGATGGTCAAATACTTGTTTTGGAAGAATTCCAAATTTATCAAACTCAATATAAAATTTACGATACAGGTAAAACAAAATCCATGCCAATGAAGCAGAAAAATAATCAGCTAAAATGTATTTTATTACTTGTAGGCGTCGATTCATCTTTATCTTGTAACTAATTTAATATTATCAAGGAATATTTCTGGAGCCTCAGTTTGTTTGGTTGCTTTCATGTAAATTTCATAAAAAAGATACGTTGGTTGCGTACTTACAGCTGCTGTTAACTGCACATATATTTTATTCCACGTTGTGCTTGGATTAATAGTTAATGATAAACGCTCATCTACGCCGCCGGCAATGACACCAATATCAAAAGCTTGATTGCATTTATAATTTAATTCTAAATATACTGTTGAACCACCTACTGGCAAGTTTAATGGTGTCGTTGTTTTTATTTTGGTTGTAGGTTTTGCATCCGTCATGGTGAAATATAAAGATTTACCAACTCCACCAAATACCTGATTAACATCAGAAATGATATAAAACGGATTATCGCCAACAGAAACGAATTTAGTACCTGTACCAGTGCCTGAATCAAAATTGTCAATTACTTCAGTTGGAAAAACTGCGGATGTCACATATTGAAAAGTTGGACTAACCGTATAGGTTTTACCTACTTCAAAATTTTGATTAAATATATGCGCTTGATAAAATTCGTAAGGCAAGCGTGTGGTTGAAATCCCGTTATTTTTAATACCCGCAAAACACGTAATTTTCGAATTCCCACTACCTAAAACAGGCATAGGACTACCTAAAGGAAAAACTCCTTTAAAATTATCATCTACGTAATACCAAATATCTGTTATTTTGTGGCTATTAGAGCCTTGTGTACTCGTTGTAAATACATTTACATTATCTAAAACCAAAAATGCAGCGTCGGGTGATTTTAGCTTTTCTTTGTTACAAGAACTAAAAGCTAAAAAAACAAGGCTGAAAATTAAAAATTTGTACATATTTACTATAAAACGTAAAGATAAAGCATGTTATTGTATCAGCATAATAAATACTGATATTTTTTTAACGATAACTTTACATATAAACTATGAAAACACCATTGTTAAAAATGTTTTTTTTAAAGGTTTAAAATCACATTTTATTTACTGTATTTTTATTAAATGGAGTTTAATGAAGAAAACGATTACCTATTTAAAGGCAAAAGAAAAAGATTAGTAGAGCAATTAAAAGAAAAAGGTATAGTCAATACTGATGTTTTAAACGCCATGCTCAAAATTCCACGTCACCGATTTTTTGATGATAAAACATCGCGTCCAGCTTTACTCGACCACGCCTATTCTGATAAAGCTTTAAAAATTGGTGCTGGTCAAACCATTTCTCATCCGTTTACAGTAGCTTTTCAAACTGAAAAATTAAATATTGTAAAAGGTGATAAAGTTCTAGAAATAGGCACTGGTTGTGGGTATCAAACAGCTGTGTTGCTCGAAATGGGCGCAAAAGTATTTTCAATAGAACGTCAAAAAGAACTATTTGATAAGACAAAAGTATTTTTACCATCCATTGGTTACAGAGGCGCTAAACTTATTTATGGCGATGGCTACAAAGGCTTACCTCAATTTGCACCATTTAACAAAATCATTGTAACGGCTGCAGCGCCTCATATACCCGATGATTTATTGGCTCAACTCACCATTGGTGGTTTACTTATTATTCCTCTTGGCGAAGGAGAAGAACAAATCATGAATTTAATTGTGAAAAAATCTGCCACAGAATTTGAGAAACACACCTTTGGGAAATTTAAGTTTGTGCCCATGCTTCAGCATAAATCAGGGCAATAAATTTACATTTTAGTCTTATCTTCTTAACAATCACTTGTTAAGAAGATAATTTGCAATAACTCTGTTTTCCAATATATTTTTCCTAAATTGTATTTTATTAACAATTTAAAAAAATAACTATGAAAAAATCAATCGCTCTAGTAGCAGCGGCATTCGGAGTAAGCTCTGTTTTTGCCCAAGATTTAACTTCAAAAAAAGGTGAGCCATTTTTACCAGAAGCTGGTGATTGGGCTGTATCTATCGATGCAACTCCATTTTTAAATTATGCAGGTAATTTTTTCGGAAAAACAACTGCTAATGCAGCTCCAACTTGGAATAACTATGGCTTAAATCAATCGATTACTGGGAAGTATTTTAAAGATGCAACTACTGCTTACAGAGCTACCATTCGCGTTGGCTTTGATAATGGTAAAAAAAGAGTAGCCATTAATGAATATGTTGCTCCAACTGCTGTTACAGAAGCTTTAGGAGAAACAAAAGAGCAAAAATACGACCAAATGAAAGTTTCTTCTCGCAACATTGTTTTAGGTATTGGAATGGAAAAACGCAAAGGTAAAACTCGTTTACAAGGTATTTATGGTGGAGACTTATTAGTATGGGGTGGAAATTTGAAAGAAAGGTATAAATACGCTAATGGCTTAACTCAAACAAATGATGCCGCAACAACTTTTAATGAAAACTTAGACGCTGATGACGCTGCAGGTTCAACAAACTTTGGTGCTAATGCAATTTCTGGATTTACAACAACTTCAAACGTTGCTACATCATTAGACGGATATGCTAATGTTGATGCTGCTCGTGCTTTATCTAGAAAAACAAATGGAAAAATAGGAATTGGTATTCGTGCATTTATTGGTGCTGAATATTTTATTTTACCAAAAATATCTATTGGTGGCGAATTTGGCTGGGGAATTGGTTACCAGTTAAACACTAAAGACAAATCAACTTGGGATGCAGAAGGAACTTCAACTACGGCTGGTTCTACACAGATTGGAAAAGAGATAAAAGTGAAAGACAGTGTTAATGGTGGTTCTAACTTTATCTTAGATACGGATAGAAATGCATCAAACTCTAACACTTATAATTTAATGGGTGGTTCAGGTACAATTCGATTAACATTCCATTTCTAATCAGTTAGATAATATAACACATAAAAAAAGAGCCTCACAAATGTGGGGCTTTTTTTATGGAGATATGACTTGAGTATATTTTTATATTTTATTGATTTAACGACAACGAGATTGATACATTTATATAATTTAAAAATATACAATCCTTCATTTCAATGCGTTATTTTCAAGTTTTTAAATACACTGGTCTATAATTAAACATTATAAAGAAAAATGAGTGTCTTTATTTTTTCCTAATTCCTTTAATCGAGTGATGTGTGATGAAAGAGCTTCGCAAAAACTTGATTTTAAATTATAGACGATTCCAAATTCTTTAGCTGTTTTTTCAACTATTGGTGCCAATTTAGAATAATGAATATGGCAAATATTTGGAAACAAATGATGTTCAATTTGAAAATTAAGTCCGCCAACATACCATCCTAACACTTTATTATGTCGAGCAAAATCAGAGGTTGTATTTAATTGATGAATATGCCACTCTGTATCCATATTACCTTCAGGCTTTGGCTGTTCAGCTCCTTCAACAACATGAGCCATTTGAAAAATAAAACTCAAAATAATACTTGCTACCCAATGCATAATAAAAAAACCTATTAAAATTTGATACCAAGTAAAATCAGTTAACCAAATAGGTAAACCTAATATCACTAAAAGATAAATAGTTTTACGAATCACCATTTTAATAAGTTCATTTCTTACTGTTTTATTTTGACTTTTCACTAAACCTTTTTGGTTATAATAAAATAAAAGTGAAAAATCATTGATCAATTTTGCAATCGTCATTAGGCCATAAAAAACAAAAGCATACATAAATTGATAACGGTGATGTTTTTTAAGTGGTTTATATTCAGCTAAACGAATTGGACCTTTAGAATTAATATCTTCATCTAACCCAGAAATATTTGTATAAGTATGATGTAAAACATTATGTTGAATTTTCCAATTTAACACATTACTTCCTAATAAATACAAAGTGCCTCCTAACATATTATTTACCCATTTATGCTTAGAATAAGACCCGTGACAAGCATCATGCATAACACCCATTCCAACTCCTGCAATACCGATGCCCATAAAAACCGTTAAACCTAATGCTAAAAATATATGCATTGGTATAACTAAAATAAAAAGAAAAGGAATGATGTATAAACTTATCATGACAATGGTTTTAGAAATCATAGCAAAATTAGCTCTAGTAGAAATGTGATTGTCTTTAAAATAATCGTTAACATTTTTTCTGAGTGTGGTTGTAAATCGTCAGCATAAAGTGGACTAAAATTAATCAAATATAAGGTAGTGTTTCCAATAAACCCTAAATTTATAATAACATGGAAACAAAGAAAAAACAAACCACCGAGAATTTCATCAAAGAGATTCGTAGAAAAACCAGAAG
>CANLAV010000085.1 GCA_947487905.1 Bacteroidota bacterium
CAATATCACCTTTCAGTTTAACGTTTTCATCTCCTAATTGAATTTCTTCCGTATCCATAAACCATTTAAATCGCTCCATATATGCCACATATTGATTTTTTGGAAACTGAACAATGGTTCCTTTTCCGTTTGTGACAAATAACCCAAATCGCTTATCTAAGTCCATGGTTGCTTTTACATTGTTTGATGCAAATGTTAAGCCTGCTTCTTCAACGGCTTTGATGTGAAAGTCAGAGGTATCGGCAAAAAATTGATGTTGCTTAAATAAAATATTGGAAGAAACTAAGTCTGCTTTGATCATATCCACGGTGCCACTTCCACGAAGTTCAGTTGGATTTAATCTATATTTTCCTTTAAAGGTACATTTGCCATTATACGTTTTAAACGCACTTCCTTTATTGGTAGCATACATCATGTCTTTGTATGGCAGCCAATGTATGTATACTGTATCGCCATGTGTTTGAGCAAATTCAACAGGTTCAGTTTGTTCTTTATTATTGAATGTATTTGCCATAGTATTCATACTATCAGGGAAAAATATAAAATCTTTTGAGCGAGTGGTGGAAGTAACATAGTTAATGACACCATCCGCTCTTAATCCCTTGTTAGATAATTTTATTTCGTTTTCAAATTTTGCTTTTCCACCGTATACAGGAAATCCTTCTGGTGGAGCGCTTCTAATAAACCCTAACGAATAATCTTTTTGCAAACTTATTTTTTCTCTGAATGTTGGAAATATTCCAGCCGAAACAAATTCTCCGTCAAATATTAAACTCTCATTTCTAAAGTTGTCCAAACTATCCACAACAAATGGGTCTAATTTAAAATAAAATTTATCTCTGCGATAAACACCTTTAAAGGTTGTGTATTTATCATAAAAGGTATAACTCTCTTTAAAACTTTGAAACAATGGAAATGATGGTGCTTTACCCCAACCACTGTGATTTTTTGGCGCATCAATTTTTAGTTCGCCATTTAAATTTTCGATTACACTTTGTACTCTTTTGTAAGGGAAATTACCATTAACATCAGCCTCGCGAGCTGTTACATAAATTCGTAACGAATCAATGGTTTTCATTTTCACTTTAAAAAGATCGTAATCAAAAATAAAATCCTGTCCATGAAATTCGAATTTACCAGATGCCACCACGCCATCAAATTCAATCAATCTATTTTTCTTTAAAATAAGTTCATCTTTTTTTGGAAATATAAATACTTTTTGAGTATCGCTTAATAATACATTTTCAACACCTTTGATGGTTATGTCGTAACAATTATTTACCAAACTCATAGTTGCATTTGTTTTGTTTGGTAAAATCGAATGTATCGTAATAACATCAAAATCTTTTTCGTGTTTAAGATTATTTGTATAATCAAAAAAGCGCTGCCTCATGGTGATGATATCTGTTTCAGGATCGTAATAAATTAATCCAAAAACGGCCATCTTAAAAATTATTGGACGTAAATCCACCGCTAAATATTTAATGTATTTAGCTAAATCGATAACTGTAAATGAAGTGGGATTACCATTTTTTGTATAATATTCATTCATTTTTTGCAAGGGACTAATTTGTTCTAACCCTCTAATAGCATCTAAACGCGTGCTATTAAAAAAGTCTTGGGATTCGAAGTAAGCTTCACCTTGCGTATTATTTGGCAAAAAGTTGAATTCAATTTTGGGCTCATCAATGTTCCAAACCAACTGTTCAAAATACATATCAATTTTATGATAGGTGTTAAAGTAAGGCGACTTTTCTATGCCATCTTCCGTTCTTAAAAGTGTGATTGTTTTTTTTTCAACTTGATATACAAAACTTAATCCAGGATGAATGATGGAATCTTTGTCAAGAAAAAATTTAACACTGGCCGGCTTGGAATTAATTTTTTCTTTGGTCATTGAAAATGAACGTGCCGATATTTCTAAAAACTTTTTATTGTTTCTATTAAAAACAATTTTAGCAGGATTTGAAGAATTTCCTGTTCCAACAAATTTATTCCCTCTCATACCAAATCCACCGTCATAATCTACATCAGGATAAATATTTTTTACAAGTAATCGCTTGCTATACGAATCAAATCGGGGATACGTTGATTCCCCATTTTCAGTAATAATTTTATCTGTTACTCTACCTATTTGTGGCTTTTCAAAGTATTGCTTGCCATAAAAAATCGCTGAATCGGTTGAATAACCGCCAGTCTTACAATCAATCACAAGGTTTTTTAAATCAGCATACACATCTTTATTAATGTCTGTTTTACTCCAATTTAATTTCCCGCCTTTACCAATAAATTTTCCCCATGTTGGGTAATACGTACCGCTTGTTTTTTCAATCATAATGGAATCACCTCTTGGACTTAATCCTACTAAATTAAATTCAGAGAAAATAACTTTAGGAATCGAATCAAATTCAAATTTAAAATTGGCTGTTTGGCTTTTATAAGTATAGGTCGGTGACTGATAAAACGCATTATTTAAAAAAATGCTTTCACTCATTTCTAAATAATTCGTGAAACTTTTTAAATTTTTCGAGGCAAATATTTTATCTATACAAACTTGCCAGTTTTCAAATACTTGCGATTCTTGTCCTGATTTAATACAATTTACAACGGTATTTAAATAATTCATAAAAAACGGATAAGGTTTTAATTTTCGTTGCAACATGGCATTGCTCGTTTTATAAACGGCTTGTCGGTAATTGCTTGCGAAGTTTGGTGATTTCCATTCTTTACTAAATGCCGATATGTAATCGTGTGCAATTTCCTTATTGGCCGAAAATTCGATGAAGTATTCGTTTAGTTCTTTTATAAATTTTACTGAATCGGAACTAAATTGAACTAATTTTTGAGCTTTAATGGTATTTGAAAAAAATAAAACGAATGCTATGAAAGTTATTTTTTTAAACATGTTTTTATAATTATAGATGTTCAAATATATTGATATTGGTTTTATTTTTAAAGTTTAGTTATGAATAGTATTGAAATGAATTCGCTATAAAAGCATTGAAATGTTGACTAATTTTTTTTATATTTACCCTAAAAATAGCAAGATGGCTTCCTTTGATATCACCAGTAAAACAGATGCACAAACATTAGATAATGCGATTAATGTGGCAAAAAAAGAAATTTTAAATCGATTCGACTTTAGAGATTCTAAAAGCGAAGTTGAATTGAATAAAAAAGATTTAATCATATCGATTGTTACCGAGCACGACATGCGTTTAAATGCTATTATTGACGCTATTCATAGTCGCATGATGAAACAGGGTTTAGATCCGCGTTGTTTAGATGAAAGTAAAGCTCATTATCCTTCAGGCATGGTAATCAAAAAAGAAATTAAAATTCGTCAAGGCATAGATAAAGAAGTTTCTAAAAAAATATTGAAGGATATCAAAGACAGTAAAATAAAAGTAACGGCACAGTTAATGGATGACATTATTAGAGTTTCAAGCAAGAGCATCAATGATTTGCAAGGCGTGATGGCTATTTGTCGTCAAGGTGATTATGAAGTTCCTTTGCAATTTGTAAATATGAAATAATTTAGTTCCAAAAATTAGAATAATAAACGATTCAAGAATCAAATAGTTAAATAGTGTGAGATTCCAATTTTAGCAGTATTTATTGATTCTAAAGGTTTCACATTATTTTATAAAAAAGTATATTTGTCATAATAAATTAAAACAATCATGAAAAATTTAATTACACTATCAATTGCCCTTATTTTATGTTCAGCATTCGTGAAATCAGATGGAAACAAAATTCCTTCTGCTGAATTAAAAAAATTAGATGGCTCAAAAATAAATTCAAGTACATTTAGTAATAATGGAAAACCAATTATCATTAGTTTTTGGGCAACGTGGTGTAAACCGTGTAAAAAAGAATTAGATGCCATTAATGAAGAATATGCTGAATTGCAAAAAGAAACAGGCGCAAAGTTAATTGCCATTTCAATTGATGATGCACGTAGTTCGGGTAAAGTGGTAACGGATGTCAAAGTTAAAGGATGGACGTATGAAGTTTATATCGACGAAAATCAAGATTTTAAACGTGCTATGAATGTAAATAATGTGCCTCATACGTTTTTAGTGGATGGAAATGGTCAAATTGTTTGGAGTCATAATTCTTATGCAGAAGGCGATGAAGAAAAATTATTTGAAAACGTAAGAAAGCTAGCTAAAGGAGAAATACTGTCGCACTAAAATCATATCCATTGTCAAACAACAATAACATTATGTCATTTAAAAAAATATTTGGTTCTCTTTTTGTTTTTTCGATATTAAATGTATCATTACACGCACAAACAACCGATTTAGGAAATATTCACGGTAACTTTCAAATTGATGCTGCCAATTATCAAAGAGATACTATTATTGGCGCTGATCCAGGAAGTGAAGTATTTAGATACAATGCCTTTGGTAATATCAATTATACCAAAGGTGGTTTCAGTGCAGGCATGCGTTTCGAAAGTTACAATCCTCCATTAATTGGTTATTTGGCAGGATATAAAGGTTCAGGCGTGCCGTATCGTTTTGCACGTTATCAGCATAAAGATATCGACATTACTGTTGGTAATTTTTACGAACAATTTGGAAGTGGCATTACACTGAGAGCATACGAAAATAGAGGATTGTTATACGATAATGCCTTAGATGGTATGCGTGTTATTTTTACACCTAAAAATGGAATTACATTAAAAGGCTTGGTTGGTAAGCAACGAACGTATTTTTCTTTGTCGCCAGGTGTTGTGCGTGGCTTGGATGGAGAAGTTAACATCATGGAATTATTTGATTCTGTGTTAGGCAATTATAAAACAAAAGTGATAATAGGAGGAAGCTTTGTTAGTAAGTATCAAGTGGATCAAGATCCAACTTTTGTATTACCTGAAAATGTTGGTACAAGCGCAGGACGAATATCTGTGTTACGTGGTGGTTTTAATTTTAATGCAGAATACGCTTATAAAATTAATGACCCATCGTTACAAAATAAATTAAGCTATAAACCAGGACAAGCTATCATTGCTTCAACATCTTATGGTACAAATGGATTTTCTGTTATGTTAGCTGGTAAAATGTTAGACAATATGAGTTTTAGAAGTGATAGAGATGCGACTAATACGATAGCGATGATTAATTATCAACCCGATTTGAGTAAGTTTCATACCTATTCTTTAATGGCTTATTATCCTTATGGTACACAAGCTAACGGTGAAGTAGGCGGAAGTGCAGAAATTCAGTACAAAGTAAAAAAAGGCACTTTGCTTGGTGGAAAATATGGAATGGACATTACTTTAAATGGTTCAGTATTTTATGCATTAGATACAATTGGTATTCTTCCAATCAAAGATACATTAAGACAATATAAATATTCTACTAATTATGGAAATGTGGGTGATGAATTTTATCATGATTTAAATATTGAAATCACAAAGAAGTTATCAAAAAAATTGAAGTTTACCTTAATGTATGCGAATCAGTTTTTAAATCAATCCGTTGTTCAGTTTAATACCTTGGATAAAGATGAACATCCTGATATTAAAACACACATTGGCGTTTTAGATGTAACGTATAAATATAAATCTAACTCAGCCATTCGTTTTGAAACGCAAGGTTTTTTTGGAGCCTATGATTATAAAGATGCAAAGTATGAATCCAATGGAGAATTGAATAAAAAGAATAACACAGGTTCTTGGATTTCAGGATTAATTGAATGGACGCCAAATACGCATTGGAGCATTACCATTGCCGACCAATACAATTATAATAATCCTATTGTTGCAAAACGTGTTCATTATTATTTTGGGATGATTGGATACACCAATGGTCCAACACGTATTTCAGTAAGTTATGGTCGTCAGCGACAAGGTATTTTTTGTGCAGGAGGAGTTTGTCGCTTTGTTCCATCTTCAAGCGGTTTATCCATTAATATTTCATCTAGTTTTTAATCACGTTTAAATTTATCATCATGAAATCAATAGTTGTATACATCACGTTCATTTCCATCAGTTTAGCGTTTTGCTTAAGGTGTGATTATGTAAAAAATGTAAAAGACCCAAAAGCTCCTGAAATAGAAAGTAGTAGAAAGGTTTTAATTGAAGATTATACTGGTCATAAATGTGGTAATTGTCCTGCTGCGGCGATTGCCTTAAAGTATTTAGAAAACAAATATCCTAGTAATGTTGTTCCATTGGCTATTCATGCCGGTTTTTTTGCTACTGTAAACTCAACCTATACAACTAATCTTCAAACTACTGACGGTAATGCTTATGATAGTCAGTTTGGAAATTCAGCGGCAGGAAATCCAAATGGACTCATTAATAGAGTAGGTTATGGTACTGGAGGTTTTATAAAGTCTTATACCTCTTGGGAGTCTGAATTAGTTAAATTGCTTCTTACGAAGGCTAGATTTGAAATAAAAATAAAAAATAGTTTTTCTTCAACTTCATCAAAACTAAATACTAGCATAACAGTAAAATCTCTGACTAATAATAGCGGAAAATATAAGTTAGTTGTTTTATTGTCTGAGGATAGTATTATTGCAGAGCAATTGGATTACAATCTGCCTTCAGGAAGTCAATTCATAAGCAATTACCAATTTAACCATGTATTGAGAGGAGCTGTAAACAGTACCTGGGGTGATGCAATTTTTACTATTGGGGCAGTTTCAAATGATTCCATTGTGAAATCGTATACTAATTTTAGTTTAAATCCTTTATATAATCCTGCTAAATGTCATGTAATAGCTTATGTTTATGATGCAGATCCATTAAGTCCAACGTATTACGAAATATTACAAGTAGAAGAAGCAAAGGTCAAATAGCTTTTATTGAAAAATTATTTCTTTTACCAAAAAGGCATTCCTAGTGAATGCCTTTTTTTTAATGATGCATTTAAACTAAATAGAAATAACAAAATACAGTAATTAATAATATACCGATAACATCTAATACCAAGCCAACTTTAAACATGTCTTTCATTTCTATGCGTTTGGTTCCAAATACAATGGTGTTAGCAGCTGTAGCCACAGGCAGCATAAAGCCTAAAGAAGCAGCAAATGTGGCGGGTATCATTAATAACAATGGCGGTAAATCCAAATCTTTTTGAAGCGCAATCATCACAGGTATGGCTAATTGAATACTAGCAATGTTGGAGGCAAATTCGCTAATGATGGTTACAATGACACAAATACCTAAAATAATAAAAATAATATGAACGCCTTTTAAGGCCGTTAAAGTTTGAGCCAACCAATCACTTAATCCTGAAATATCAAAACCATAAGCTAATGCAAAACCACTTCCAAACATTAGAATGATATCGTAGCGGATTTTTTTAGCATCATCCCATTCCAATAACGCTTCGCCTTTATGTTGTTTACTTGGAATTAGAAATAATAATAAAGCTGCGAGTATAGCCACACTGGCATCATCTACTAATTTTGGATTTGAAAATAAATGATTCCAACCTTTATAGGTGAATGTTTCAAAAGCAATATCAGAACGGGTAAACCATAACAGCATGCAAGAAATAAAAATACCCGAAATCCATTTTTCTTCGTAAGAAAATTTCCCTAACAGTGTGTAGTTATTTTTAAAATGATGTTTTCCTAAATTAGTAATAACTACTTTTTTACGTAAATAATAAAACCGTAAAACAAAAAATGTGGCTATTAAAAATAGAGCTGACAAAGGAAAACCAATAGATGCCCATTTTAAAAAATTTAAATCATTTAAATGAGGAAACGCTTCTTTATAAGCTTTAAAAAAATACATGTTTGGTGGAGTTCCTACAGGCGTTGCCATACCGCCAATGGTAGCGGCAAACGCTAAACCTAATAAGATGGCAGCTGCAAATCGGCCTTTACTTTTTTCGCCATGAATAAATTCATCTGTTTCACTAATTAAGGCCATGACGGCTCCAAACAGCATCATGGTTGTGGCTGTATTCGAAATCCAATTACTAATTAAATAAGATGATAACATCACGCCTAATAATATGTTATGTGGTTTTGTTCCAACTATTGATAATATTTTAATGGCAATGCGTTTGTGTAAAAGCCATTTCTCAATGGCGAATGCTAACATAAAGCCTCCTATAAACAGGAAAATAATGCTATCAGTGTATTGTTGAGCTACTGATTTTGTATCAGCTATACCAAGTATGGGCATTAGTAAAAAGGGAATGAGCGCTGTTACGGCCAAGTGAACAGCTTCTGTAAACCACCATAAACTCATCCAGACTGCGATTCCTGCCATTAAACTAACGTTATGGTTTGTTGGATCTAAATCTGTAAATAACCAAATGCAGCATGCTACAAAAGGCCCTAAAAGGATGACAAGGTATTTTAATATATTTTTATTCATATATAGTATATAACAAATGTAAGATTTTAACTTTACACAAAAATTAAAACACGATGCGAATTGTTTTTATGGGAACGCCCGAATTTGCGGTGGCAAGTTTAGATATATTAATTCAACATCAATATGATGTTGTTGGTGTTGTAACTGTGCCTGATAAACCTGCAGGTCGTGGACAACAAGTGCAACAATCGGCTGTAAAAAAATATGCTTTAGAAAAAGGATTGAACATTTTACAACCCGAAAAATTAAAGGACGAACAATTTGTGAATGAGTTAAGAAAATTGAATGCCGATATACAATTTGTTGTGGCCTTTAGAATGTTGCCCGAAGTGGTTTGGAATATGCCACCCTTAGGAACATATAATTTACATGGTTCACTTTTACCAAAATACAGAGGTGCCGCTCCAATCAATTGGGCAATCATTAATGGAGAAACCGAAAGTGGTGTAACAACTTTTAAACTCAAACATGATATTGATACAGGAAATGTGTTATTTCAAGATAAGGTCAAAATTTCTCCAACAACAACGGCTGGTGAGTTACATGATGATTTAATGATGGTTGGTGCTAATCTCATTTTAAAAAGTGTCAAACAAATTGAAAGTGGCGATTACGAATTAAAACCACAAGCAGATACAGAAGCTATTCATGCACCTAAAATTTTTAAAGAAACATGTTTAGTCAATTGGAATCATTCAGTAGAATCCATTTATAATTTGATAAGAGGTTTATCACCTTATCCAGCTTCGTTTACAACTTACATCGATAAAAATAATCTTTCCATTCCCATTAAATTATTTACTGTTGAAAAAGAATGTTGTCAGCACCAATTCCATATTGGAGCCATAGAAAGTGATTCTAAAACGTTCTTGAAAGTGGCTTGTAGCAATGGTTTTATTCACATTAAGGAATTGCAAATGGCTGGAAAAAAGCGCATGTCTATCGAAGAATTTTTGAGAGGCTTTAAAGTATTTCCAGAATTCGTATTTAATACTTAATGCTTTCTAACAATACCAATACATCACACGTATTTTTTTTGAATAAGCTAGCTATATATGTTAAAAGGGTGGATTTCGTGTTCAAAACCCTTATTATGATAGAGATTAGAGCCTAACTTATTAACAAAACGCCAATTTATAAACAAAACGACCATTTTTTTTACTTAAACACTTGCTAAATAGCGTTTAGCGTATACATTTGTATCACAAATAATTTATAAAAGTTTAACCCTTAAAAACAAACAACATGAACAAAGCAGAATTAATCGAAGCAATCGCTAACACAACAAAAATGACTAAAGCTGACTCAGGTCGTGCATTAGACGCTACAATCGAAGCAATCAGCAAAGCATTGAAAAAAGGAGACCGTTTATCTTTAGTAGGATTTGGTTCTTTTTCAGTAGCTAAACGTGCTGCACGTTTAGGTCGTA
>CANLAV010000086.1 GCA_947487905.1 Bacteroidota bacterium
ACATTAGCGGTAATTCAGCTTCTAATATTCAATTTTATGTCACAGATAGCACGCATCATTTTATGAGAGGAGCGCTGTATTTTAATTCAGTTCCAAATATTGATTCTTTAAAAATAGTTGTAGACTATATACGAACTGATATTTTACAGATGATTAAAACGTTTAAATGGAAAGACTAACAAACTGTTAATCTGCTTCTTAATTTATTTTTGTTTAAATCCAATTAGTATGACAGCGCAACCAGAGCCTGCATTTTTACTTGGATCTATCTGGGCATTAATGGTGCATACAATGGTTGATTTAACTTTAAAATCCCAATAAGGTGCATTTGCATATTTTTTATTGCTAAATAAAATATGATCATCTTGATCTTTGATTGTAAATATTAGATTTCTATCTGTTTTACCACTACAAGCCGCTAAGCGATAGGTGGTTTCTCCAAAAAAAGTGGTGTGAAATTCCGCTGTTTCTTCTGAATTTAAAAGCAAAGAACGATATGATTGTCCATCCGAAATAAATTGAGAAATAATATGTTTTGAGCAGATGTTAGCGATTGAATCACATTGACTATAGCTAGTTATATGCATTAAAATTAAACATAAACAGAAAACGATATACTTGGTTTTTTTTTTCATAACATAGATTAAAATAAAGATTTTAATTATAAAACAATTTGTTTAAGCTTTCGTATTAATAATTTTTTCGCGAATTTCAAAAATAATTTCAGATATTTTATCGAGTTGCGCATCATTAATAATCACTTCTGTTGTACTGTTAATGTATGTTGTCTTAATTGCCTCGTCAGTTGTTGGCTCAACATATTTGTAATTAGTAATGACGTTATCATAAATTAGGGTTAATTTTTCAATGTCATTTAATAAATCATTAGCTTCTGGCATGTTATGAGAGGTCAATAATTTTATAACACTAGTTAATGCTTGTTTTTGTTCTGCAATATGAAATCTAAGTTCTTTGATTGGTTTTTGCTTATATGTTTTTAAAGAAAAATACATACTTTCTAACCATCCACCTGCTAAAATGAGACTACTCATTTCAGTCCTTTTGTTAGTTTTTAAAAATTCGTCACTTGCTCGATATGCTAAACTAATAAGAACCAACATACTGTCTTTATTAGAAATATTATTTCTTATTCTAGAAATGGTGGTTTGATTAAAGGCTGAACTCACTCCCAATTTATCTGCTAATGATTTAGTTGCAGCTAAATAACTTAAAGCATCTTGGGTTTGACTATGCATGCTAATGTACGCTAAATCAGCGCCATAGACTCCTAAGTTTAAAGCTTTTGTGAAATCTGAAGCATATTGCCCGTATTTATTTCCAGAGTTTAAAATTTGTTTATTGTATGGAACGCCCGAATTTTTAACTAAAGAAGCTGACTGAATTGGTGATGGAATGGAGAATAATTCACCACCAACATTAAGTGTTACAGCTTTTACAGTATCTTCAAAAATTAATTCATCTGAATTTTCTACTGTTTTAGATTCATTACAAGAATTAAAAAACGGAACACTTAATAAGATTATTACGAAACTTAATTTAAACGAAATAATATGATTATTCATCGGGTTAATTTATTGATTGGTTGTATTGAATTTAACTGCAAGTAAGTATTATTTTTTTAAATTACCAAATTTTCATCGATGATTATAAAAAATTTAACCTTTTATTTATTAGATTTTAATGCCTCTTCAATAAATTTAAACGTTGATAAAATTTCGGGTTTACCATCAATTAATGCCACATCATGTTCAAAATGAGCTGATGGTTTTTTGTCAGCGGTTAAAATTGTCCAGCCGTCTTTCAATTGTTTTATATTTCGTGTCCCCATATTTATCATTGGTTCAATAGCGATAACCATTCCGTCTTTTATCTTAGGCCCATCTCCTCTTTTACCATAATTAGGAACTTCAGGATCTTCATGTAATTTTTTTCCAAGTCCGTGTCCACACAATTCTCTTACAACTCCATATCCATGCTTTTCAGCATGCTGTTGAATAGCAAATCCAATATCCCCTATTCTATTTCCGGTTTTAAATTGCTCAATTCCAATATACAAGCACTCTAAGGTGACATCTAATAATTTTTGGACTTCAAGTTTAATTTCTCCAACAGCAAAAGTATACGCATGGTCGCCACAATAACCGTTTTTTAAAACACCACAATCCACAGAAATAATATCACCTTCTTCTAACGGTTTATCATTGGGAATACCATGAACAACTGACTCGTTTAACGACATACATAAGGTATTTGGAAAACCATACATGCCTTTAAACAAAGGTGTTCCACCATTATCTCTAATATACGTTTCTGCTAATTTATCTAAATATAAGGTCGAAACTCCTGGTTTAATCTCTTTGGCTATAATTCCTAAGGTACGAGATACACTTAGCGCAGATTCGCGCATCAATTCAATCTCTTCTCGTGTTTTTAAAATTATCATTTACCAAATAGTTTTTGAAAAAGTGTTTTATTTGTTTTGTAATTATTATGGGCTTCGGGGTTCTTAATCACATGATCAAAATCCCCACCTTCAGGATGAAGCATTTGCCAAATGGCACTCCAACCTAAAAAGCCACCAATGTTTCGATCATCAATAAAAATATCAACATTTAATTTCCTTGGTAATCTTTCTTCTATAGTTTCTTCTGGATAATTACAATTTACAGCATAAAATTCAACGCCATGTTGTTTACAATATTCTACCGCTTCGTCTAATAAAGCACCTGTACGATAGGTAAAAAGAATGAGCTTATGCCCTTTTTTTTGAAGTTCTTTAATCGTAGCAAATGCGAACATCATTTCTTTGCCAATAGCAGGATAATCATGCTCTACAATGGTTCCATCGAAATCTATGGCTATGGTTTTACTATTCGTATTTAAAAAAATTGGTTGCATATTAATTATATGTTTTCAGCTTTTAAGACATGTAAATCTAAGTTTAACTCGTATAAACGAGGTTGAGCAGTTCCAATTTCAAATTCTAAAATTTGTTGAGGAGTCATATTTTCTAAATACATAATGAGTGCTCTTAAGCTATTTCCATGAGCTGTAATGACCACATTTTTACCTTCCTTTAATTTTGGTTCAATTTCAGTTTTATAATATGGTATAACCCTGGCCGTTGTGTCTTTTAAACTTTCTCCATTTGGAGGTGGAACATCGAAACTTCTTCTCCATATTTTAACTTGCTCTTCACCATATTTTTTTGCGGTCTCCGTTTTATCTAAACCTTGTAGATCACCATACATTCTTTCATTTAAGGCTTTGTTATAAATAGTTGGTACTGTTTTGCCAGCTACTTCTAAAGCTATACTTAGTGTATGTTGTGCTCTTTTTAAATCAGAGGCGTAAGCTAAATCAAAATGAAATGGCTTTAATTTTTCTCCTGCTGCTTTGGCTTCTTGAACACCTTTTTCAGTTAAATCTACATCAACCCAACCTGTAAATTTATTTTCTAAATTCCATACGCTTTGACCATGTCTAAAAATAACTAATACCGCCATAATTTTTTTTTACAAAAGTAGTATAATTATAATCATTATAAAATGCAAGGTCGTAAATTAAATCTGTAATAAAGTCTAAATCGCCTAAACTTTCATTTTGTCAGTTTACGATTTTGCTAAATGTTGACATGAATTGAATTTATAATGTCAAAAAGACATCAATAACTTTTTGGATTAATGTTTGCTTATTATTATTTGCAAACTTAATTTAGTAAGCTAAAACTACAAACATTAAAAAATAAAAAACATGGCATTAGAAATTACAGACGCTAACTTTGAAGAGTTAGTATTAAAATCAGACAAACCAGTATTAGTTGATTTTTGGGCAGAATGGTGTGGCCCTTGCCGCATGGTTGGTCCAGTTGTTGAAGAATTAGCGACTGAATACGAAGGAAAAGCAGTTATTGGAAAAGTAAACGTTGATCAAAATTCAAAAATACCTGCTGAATTTGGAATCAGAAATATTCCAACTTTATTGTTTTTCAAAAATGGTCAAATGGTTGAAAAGCATGTTGGTGTCGCTGCAAAATCAGTATTAGCTGCTAAGTTAGACGCTCATATGTAATTTATATTTTAATAAAAAAAGCTGTATCGATATTTCGATACAGCTTTTTTTTGACCTAAACCTTTTTATTTCTCTTTGTTTAACATAAATTGTTTTTCTAGCGAGAAGGTGTTGTTTTTTCCCGTTTTTAATTCAATTTTTTCTTCAATCGTTTTGTAACCCTTTTTTATAATTTTAATAGTATATAATTCATTTCCTTTTAGCGTTATAAAGTATTCTCCAATATCTGAGGTTGTTAAATTAGCTTGTTGAATGCCATTTGAATCTAAAATTTGAATATCAACTCCAGGAAGACCACTTCCTTCAAATCCATCTCTAATAGTGCCTTTCAAAATACTTAAACTGGTATTTATTTTCTTTTGACCTTCAATTTCAAACATATTGTATTCACTTATATCTGCGCTATAAATATCACTTTCACCAATACCACCTTTTCTGTCGCTCGCAAAATAGGCTATTTTATTATCGGCACTAATTACTAATGGCCCATCTTTGTAAACAGTATTGATGGGAAAACCTAAATTAATTGGTTTACTCCATGAATCTCCTTGTAATGTTGTTTTGAAAATATCATAAGATCCCATTGATCCTTTTCCATTTGAAGAAAAGAATAGCGTCTTTCCGTCAGGTGCTAAAAATGCGCCAACTTCATCAAATTCAGAATTTATTTCAGGACCTAAGTTAATTGGTTTCCCCCACTCTTTTTTATTAATGCGTTTGGCCATCCAAATATCCGCTCGACCAAAACCGCCGTTGCGTTCACTAATAAAAAATAATGTTTTTCCATCTGGCGAAATGCAAGCGCCACCTTCCCAATAGCTAGAATTAATTGGTTTATCTAATAATTCAGGTGTTTTCCATTTACCACTAATTATTTTTGAAACAAAAATATTTCCTCCTCTTGATTTAGAATCATTAACATCATTTTTATATAAAAACAATTGTTTTCCATCAGGTGATATACTTGTACAAGCATCATGAGCTAAGGTGTTTATATTTCCAATCGCATCATTACTTGGAAGCCATTTATGTGTAATAGTATCATACGTTGATAAGTAAATATCTTGAAAGTATTTCCCATCACCTTCTATATCCTTTGGAGAATCAGTTGTTTGAGGGCGGCGTGTTGTATATACTAAAGTAGAACCATCTGCTGTGATACATGGAGTTTGGTCGTCATAAACTGAATTAATGGCTAAACCCATGTTTTCAATTCTCATGTTTTTTTTATCTGCCATCATTTTTTTGGCATTATTACAGTGTGAGATGTACACGTCAACATCTTCCATTTCAATCTCTTTTGAATGACTTATGTTTTTAAAAGTCGAAAAATGTTCCAAAGCTTTATCAATGTTTTCATTTAATAAATTTAGTTTCCCTAAAATCAAGTAAGTTTCAGGTTTAATCCCTTTTTCTATTTTAACTGCTTTTACTAAAAATTCTTCGGCTAAGTCGTATTTTTTTAATTCAAAATGACAATAACCTATATAATACAATACATCAACATCCTGAGGACTTTTAATGAGTATCTCCTTATACATATTTAATGCGGTCGTAAATTGGCCAGCATATAATTTTTGTTTAGCTAAAACCATTTTAATTTGTTCGGGTGTATCTTTTGAGTAAGAAACAGATTGAACGGAGATTGAAATCAACGAGATTAATATAATTTTCTTTATCATCATAGTATTATTTATGCATTAAAGATAATTATTTACTTTGTAAATTTTAAGTTTGTTTCAAAGAAAAAAAATATCATCTTTAACTTAATTTTTATAACATGGGCGCCATTTTATTTTACTGCTTACTTCCATTTTTGTATTTGCTTTCTATACTACCATTTCCAATATTCTATTTGTTTTCGGATACAATTTGTTTTCTATTATATCGCGTTATTGGATATAGGAAAAAAGTTGTTTTCGAAAATTTGAAAAATTCATTTCCTGAGAAATCGTATAACGAACTAAAAAAAATAGAAAAAGATTTTTACCAATACCTTTGTGATTTGTTTCTAGAAACGATAAAAACACTAACTATATCAAGAAACCAAGCTGTAAAACGTTGTAAGTTTAATTCTAAAACTTCTGAAATTTTTGAAGATTTAGCAACTAAAAACCAATCTTGTATCATTGTAATGGGCCATTATGGTAATTGGGAATGGGCTGGAAATAGTTTTAGTTTACAGTGCAAACAGCAGCTCTACGTCATTTACCATCCACTATCTAATAAATATTTCGATAAATTAATGTATGATTTACGAACGCGTTTCGGAACTAAATTATACGCTATGAAAGATACTATGCGCGAAATGATTCGAAATAAAAATGAGGTAAATGCGACTGCCTTTATAGCAGACCAAACTCCGGCACCTGATAACGCTTATTGGACAACATTCATGAATCAAGTTACTCCTGTATTTTGGGGAACAGAAAAAATTGCTCAAAAATTAAATTATCCCATTGTGTATATTACCATAAAAAAAATAAAGCGTGGATATTATGAAGTTGATTCTGAATTATTAGTTACAGAGCCTAAAAATACATCATTAGGAGAAATATCTGAATTACATACTAGAAAGCTTGAAAGTGATATTATTTCACAGCCTTCTATCTGGTTGTGGAGCCATAGAAGATGGAAACACAAAAGAAACACAGAATATATTAGCTAACTGAATTAAACTTTTGATTACCAAATATGTTAATAAACAAAAGGGATTTATCATCAAATAATCTCTTATTTTTAAACATTATATTTTACAACATTGTCCATAGAAAAAGATATCACAAAACTTAGTCCTAAGAATTTTATTATTATTAAAGGAGCACGCATGCATAATTTAAAAGGCATTGACGTTGCACTACCTCGAAATAAATTCATTGTTATTACTGGTTTATCTGGATCAGGTAAATCGTCTTTAGCGTTTGATACGCTTTATGCTGAAGGACAAAGACGTTATGTAGAAAGTTTATCAGCCTATGCAAGACAATTTTTAGGTAGATTAGAAAAACCAAAAGTTGAATACATCAACGGTATTTCTCCTGCCATTGCTATTGAACAAAAAGTAATATCACGAAATCCAAGAAGTACCGTAGGTACAATAACTGAAATTTACGATTATCTAAAATTATTATATGCAAGAGTTGGCATAACGGTTAGTCCAATCTCTGGTAAGCAAGTCAAACGTGACACCATCAGCGATGTGGTAGACTTTATAAAAACACTTGAAAATGAAACGAAATGTTTAATCCTTTCGACATTAACCATTCCAAAAGACAGAACTCTTGAAAAACATTTAGAATTATTGAATCAACAAGGTTTTTCAAGGATTTTAGTCAATAATACCGTTATTAAAATTAACGAATTAAAAACAAATTCTTTAAAAAAGAATGATACTATTTTTTTATTGATTGATAGAATTAGTGTTGACCACACGGATGAAGATTTTGATAACCGTATTTCGGATAGTATTCAAACAGCCTTTAATGAAGGGCAACATGAATGTGATGTATTTATTGAACAAGAAAATAAAGCATTCAAACAACATCATTTCTCAAATTTATTTGAATTGGATGGGATGTTATTTGAAGAACCAGATTTAAATTTTTTCAGTTTCAATAACCCAATTGGTGCTTGTAAAACTTGCGAAGGATTTGGAAGTGTGATTGGTATTGATCCAGATTTAGTTATTCCAAATAAAAGTTTATCTGTCTTCGAAAGTGCTATTGTATGTTGGAACGGTGAAGTGATGAGTCAATATAAAAATCAATTATTAAAATCAGCTCATAAATTTAATTTTCCAGTCCACAAACCAATTGCAGAATTATCTAAAAAAGATTACCAATTGCTATGGCAAGGAAACGAGTATTTTGAAGGAATTCATTCTTTTTTCAAAATGCTCGAAAAAGAAAGTTATAAAATTCAATATCGAGTTATGCTTGCTCGTTATAGAGGTAAAACCAATTGCCCTGATTGTAATGGCACAAGACTTCGGAAAGACGCTAATTATGTAAAGATTGGCGGTTTAGGAATTTCTGAATTAGTAATTTTGCCAATATCAGAAATGAGTTTATTTTTCTCAAATTTAAAATTAACCAAACATGACATCCATGTTGGAAAACGTTTATTAATTGAAATAAAAACAAGGCTTCAATTTTTATTAGATGTTGGTTTAGGATATTTAACTCTAAATAGAGTTGCAAATACATTAAGTGGTGGAGAAAGCCAACGGATTAATTTAGCAACTTCTTTAGGAAGTAGTTTAGTTGGAAGTTTATATATATTAGATGAACCGAGCATTGGATTGCATTCTCGTGATACAGAACGATTAATAGGCGTTTTAAAATCGCTGCAAGCACAAGGCAATACAGTCATTGTTGTTGAACATGATGAAGATGTGATGTTAGCTGCTGATCAATTAATTGATATTGGACCAGAAGCTGGTACACACGGTGGATACCTAGTTTTTCAAGGAAACCATGATGAATTACTGAAAAGTAAACAAAGTTTAACAGCGCAATACTTAACTAATAAATTACGCATTGAAGTTCCTAAAAAACGTAGGACCTGGAAAGAATTTATTTTAGTTAGCAACGCTACTGAAAATAATTTAAAAAACATTTCTGTTAAATTTCCTTTAAATACACTGTGTTGCGTAACAGGTGTAAGTGGTTCTGGAAAATCAACATTAGTCAAAAAAGTATTATATCCGAACGTAAAAAAACATTTAGAAGGTTATTTTACGAGTGTAAAAAGTGATAAGGTTTCAGGAAGTTTAAATCAAATTAAACACATTGAATTTATTGACCAAAATCCAATAGGAAAGTCATCAAGAAGCAATCCTGTAACTTATACAAAGGCGTATGACGAGATAAGAACGTTATATTCCGAACAAAGTTTATCTAAAATTAGAAATTATAAACCATCCACTTTTTCATTTAATGTTGATGGAGGAAGATGTGAAATTTGTCAAGGAGAAGGAACTATTACAGTTGAAATGCAATTCATGGCAAACATCGAACTGCCCTGCGATGCTTGCAACAGTAAACGATTTAAAGCTGAAACTTTAGAAGTTTTATATAAAGGGAAATCCATTTCGGATGTTTTAGAAATGACCATTGATGATGCTGTTGATTTTTTTGGTAAAGATGATTCTGAACGAATATGTAAAAAAATAAATGATCGATTGAAACCCTTGCAAGAAGTTGGTTTAGGATATGTTCAATTAGGTCAATCATCAAGTACATTAAGTGGTGGTGAAGCACAACGAATAAAACTCGCTACTTTTTTAATTGGAGGAAGTTCGACAACTCAAACGCTTTTTATTTTTGATGAACCAACAACTGGATTACATTTTCATGATGTCGCCAAACTTCTTAAATCATTTGAAGCATTAATAAATAGAGGTCATTCAATTATTGTTATTGAACATAATTTAGACGTTATCAAATGTGCTGATTGGGTTATCGATATTGGACCAGAAGGAGGA
>CANLAV010000087.1 GCA_947487905.1 Bacteroidota bacterium
AAAAAACAAGCTTTTAAAAATGGCAACGTTAACTAAAAAAAGAAAAGTAGCAGACGCTAAGTTCGATGTGAACAAAGCACACACTGTTGCTGAAGCTTCAAAAGTTGTGAAAGAAATCACAACTACTAAATTTGATGCATCCGTGGATCTTGCGATCCGTTTAGGAGTTGATCCTCGTAAAGCTAATCAAATGGTTCGTGGAACTGTTACCTTACCTCATGGTACAGGTAAAGTATTGCGTGTTTTAGCTATTGTTACTCCTGATAAGGAAGCAGAAGCTAGAGCTGCAGGCGCGGATTATGTTGGATTAGACGAATACATCGAAAAAATTAAAAACGGGTGGACAGATGTCGACGTAATTATCACTATGCCTTCAGTAATGGGGAAAGTTGGTGCATTAGGTCGTGTATTAGGACCTCGTGGTTTAATGCCTAACCCTAAAACAGGAACTGTTACCATGGATATTGGTAAAGCTGTAACTGATTCAAAGGGTGGAAAAATTGATTTTAAAGTAGACAAAGCGGGAATTGTACACACAGGAATTGGAAGAGCATCATTTGACGCTCAAAAATTAACTGAAAATGCAATGGAAGTGTTACAAGCTATTATGAAATTAAAACCATCGTCTGCAAGAGGAACTTACGTTAAGTCGGTTTACATGAGCAGTACAATGAGTTCGGGTATTTTAATCGATCCAAAAACATTTAATTAATAAACAAAATTCATTACTATGAACAAACAAGAAAAAACACAGGAAATAGATCGTTTACTTAGCATTTTAAATGCTAATACTAAAATCTATTTAGCAGATTGTTCTTCTTTGTCAGTAGAAAAGGTAAATCAATTACGCCGTTCTTGTTATGAGAAAAACGTAAGTATGTCTGTAGTTAAAAACACTTTATTAGCGAAAGCTTTAGAGCGTGCAAACGATAGCAATCTTGCGCAACTTATTCCAGCACTAAAAGGCCAAACAGCTTTAATTTTAGCAGAAACTTCAAATGTTCCAGCTAAATTAATTAAAGAGTTTCGCAAAGGAACTGATAAACCTCAATTAAAAGCAGCTTATGTTGAAGATATGATATTTATTGGTGACGATAAATTAGACGCTTTAGCAGGATTAAAATCGAAAAACGAATTAATTGGCGATATTATGGGCTTATTACAAGCTCCAATACAACGCGTAATTGGTGGTTTAGAGAACAAATTCAAAGATGCAGCAGCTTCGGAAGAAGTAGCAGCTTAATTGGTACTGAAAAAAAAGAATAAACAAGTCTTACATAAGTAAGCAACACAATTTAAATTAATAAAATAAACAAATTAAACTAATAAAAAAATGGCAGACGTAAAAGCAATCGCTGAAACATTAGTAAACTTGACAGTTAAAGAAGTTCAAGAATTAGCAACAGTATTAAAAGACGAATACGGAATTGAACCAGCAGCAGCAGCAGTAGTTGTATCTGCAGGTGGTGGCGGCGACGCAGCAGCAGCAAAAACATCGTTTGATGTTATTTTGCTTGAAGCTGGTGCAGCTAAATTAGGAGTTGTAAAAGTTGTAAAAGACTTAACAGGTTTAGGATTAAAAGAAGCTAAAGATTTAGTTGACGGTGCTCCAAAACCAGTTAAAGAAGGTATCTCTAAAGAAGAAGCTGAGTCTATTAAAAAGACTTTAGAAGAAGCTGGTGCAAAAGTAGAAGTAAAATAATTTACTTGCAAATTTAAGGCGTTGAGGTGTATTTGCTAGTCAAAACACCTTAACCCTTTTTTCTATTTTTAGTAATTTGTCGTGAATCTTTTAAGAATACTAACTTATTAACTTAATTACATTGGCTACACAAATAAAAAAATCACAGAGAATAAATTTCTCTTCGAACAAATTTCCAATTGAATATCCAGATTTTTTGGATATCCAAGTTAAATCTTTTCAAGATTTCTTTCAATTAGAAACAACACCAGACAATCGTAAAAACGAAGGTTTATTTCGAGTGTTTGCCGAAAACTTTCCAATCTCTGATGCGAGAAATAATTTCGTGTTAGAATTTTTGGATTATTTCGTAGATCCACCACGTTATGCTCTTGAAGAGTGTATCAGCCGTGGTTTAACTTATTCAGTGCCTTTGAAAGCTAAATTAAAGCTTTATTGCACTGACCCTGAACATGAAGATTTTGAAACCATTGTGCAGGATGTTTATTTAGGAACAATCCCTTACATGACTCCAAAAGGTTCTTTTGTAATCAACGGAGCTGAGCGCGTTATTGTTTCTCAATTGCATCGTTCGCCAGGTGTGTTTTTCGGTCAAAGCCGTCACGCCAATGGTACTAAATTATACAGTGCTCGTGTTATCCCTTTTAAAGGTTCTTGGATTGAATTTGCTACAGACATCAACAATGTAATGTATGCGTACATCGATCGTAAGAAAAAATTACCAGTAACTACGTTATTACGTGCAATTGGCTTTGAAAGTGATAAACAAATTTTAGAAATTTTTGGTCTTGCTGACGAAGTGAAAGTTTCAAAAGCAGGCTTAAAACGTGAAGTTGGTCGCAGATTAGCTGCTCGTGTTTTAAAGACATGGATTGAAGATTTCGTTGATGAGGATACTGGAGAAGTTGTTTCTATCGAGCGTAACGAAGTTATTGTAGATCGTGAAACGATTTTAGATGACATTCATATCGATTTAATTGCAGATGCAGGTGTTAAATCCATCATCTTACATAAAGAAGACGTTAACACGGCTGATTTTGCTATTATCTATAATACGTTACAAAAAGATTCTACAAATTCTGAAAAAGAAGCAATCGAGTATATTTATCGTTTACTTCGTAATGCCGAACCACCTGATGAAGAAACAGCTCGTGGTGTTATTGATAAATTATTTTTCTCTGATAAGCGTTATGATTTAGGAGAAGTTGGTCGTTTCCGTATCAATAAAAAGTTGAACATTGATATTCCTATGAATATTCGTGTATTAACTAAAGAAGATATTATCTTAATTATGAAATATTTAATTGAGTTAATTAATTCTAAAACAGATGTGGATGATATTGATCACTTATCTAATCGTCGTGTTCGTACTGTTGGAGAGCAATTATTTTCTCAATTCGGTGTTGGTTTAGCTCGTATGGCTCGTACTATTCGTGAGCGTATGAACGTTCGTGATAACGAGGTATTTACGCCAACCGATTTGATTAATGCAAAAACATTATCTTCAGTAATTAATTCATTCTTCGGAACGAATCAATTATCTCAGTTCATGGATCAAACCAATCCTTTATCGGAAATTACGCACAAGCGTCGTTTATCGGCACTAGGGCCAGGAGGTTTATCTCGTGAGCGTGCTGGATTTGAGGTACGTGACGTTCACTATACTCACTATGGTCGTTTATGTACTATTGAAACTCCTGAAGGACCAAATATTGGATTAATTTCTTCGCTTTGTGTATTTGCAAAAGTGAATAAATTAGGATTTATTGAAACACCTTTCCGTTCTGTAACTAACGGTAAGGTTGATGTAAATAAACCAATTACTTATTTAACAGCTGAAGAAGAAGATCAACAAAATATTGCGCAAACAAGTGCTGAATTAGATGAAAAAGGAAACTTTGTGAATGACAAAGTAACTGCTCGTTACGAAGGAGATTTTCCTGTAATTGAGCCTGCAAAAGTAAATTTAATGGACGTAGCTCCAAATCAAATTGCTTCAATTGCAGCTTCTTTAATTCCTTTCTTGGAGCATGATGATGCTAACCGTGCCTTAATGGGTTCGAACATGCAACGTCAAGCTGTTCCTTTATTACGTCCAGAAGCACCAATTGTTGGTACTGGTATCGAAGCGCGAGTAGCTGAAGATAGCCGTGTATTAATAAATGCTGAAGGAGAAGGAATTGTTGAATATGTGGATGCTCGTGAAATCGTAATTCGTTATAACAGAACTAAAGACGAACAATTAGTAAGTTTTGAAGGAGACGTTAAAACATATAAATTAACTAAATTCCAAAAAACAAATCAAAGTACTTGTATGAACTTAAAACCAATCGTTAAGAAAGGTGATAAAGTAACAAAAGGACAAGTATTATGTGATGGCTATGCAACTGATAAAGGGGAATTAGCTTTAGGTCGTAACTTAAAAGTGGCATTCATGCCATGGAAAGGTTATAACTTTGAGGATGCCATCGTTATTTCGGAACGTATCATTCGTGATGATATTTTTACATCTATTCATATTGATGAATATTCTTTAGAAGTTCGTGATACAAAACGTGGAATGGAAGAGTTAACTCCAGATATTCCTAACGTAAGTGAAGAAGCAACGAAAGATTTAGATGAAAAAGGTGTTATTCGTGTTGGTGCAGAAGTTAAAGAAGGGGACATTTTAATTGGAAAAATTACGCCTAAAGGTGAAACTGATCCTTCTCCAGAAGAAAAATTATTACGTGCTATCTTTGGAGATAAAGCTGGTGATGTGAAAGACGCTTCATTGCGTGTTTCTCCTTCTGTAAAAGGAGTTATTGTTGATAAAAAATTATTCTCTCGAGCAATTAAAGACAAAAAGCAAAAAGCGGATGAAAAACCTTTAATTGATAAGCTAGATGCAGATCACCATAAAAATGTAGCAAACATTAAATATCAATTAATTGAAAAATTATTTGAATTAGTTAATGGACGTACATCTCAAGGTGTTTCTAATATCTTAGGAGAAGAAATTATTGCAAAAGGAACAAAGTTTACTCAAAAATTATTAGAAAAAATCGATTATTCGGAAGTAAATCCAGGTAATTGGACAACTGATAAAGATAAAAATGAGCAAATTGAGCGCTTGATGCATAATTTCATGATTAAGTTCAATGATTACTTAGGTCAATACAAGCGTGCTAAATTCCAAATTACAATTGGTGATGAATTACCAAATGGTATTGTACAATTAGCAAAGATTTACATCGCTCAAAAACGTAAGTTAAAAGTAGGTGATAAGATGGCTGGTCGTCATGGAAATAAAGGGATTGTTGCGCGTATTGTTCGCGATGAAGATATGCCTTATCTAGATGATGGTACTCCAGTTGATATTGTATTAAATCCATTAGGTGTGCCATCTCGTATGAACATCGGTCAGATTTACGAGACAGTGTTAGCTTGGGCAGGTAAAGAATTAGGATTGAAATTCTCTACGCCAATTTTTGATGGTGCTACAATAGAACAAATTGATAGTTATACAACTAAAGCAGGAATTCCTCAATATGGTCGTACTTATTTAATTGATGGTGGAACTGGTGAGAAATTTGATCAACCAGCTACTGTAGGTATTATCTATATGTTGAAATTAGGACATATGGTTGATGATAAAATGCATGCTCGTTCAATAGGGCCATACTCATTAATTACACAACAACCTCTTGGTGGTAAAGCACAGTTTGGTGGTCAGCGTTTTGGTGAGATGGAAGTTTGGGCTCTTGAGGCATACGGTGCAGCCAACGTGTTACAAGAATTGTTAACTATTAAATCGGATGATGTGATGGGTCGTGCAAAAGCTTATGAAGCTATTGTAAAAGGCGAAAACATTCCAACTCCGGGTATACCAGAATCGTTTAATGTATTAATGCACGAATTACGTGGATTAGCATTAGATGTAACACTTGATTAAGATACACTTTAACTCCTTTGTTGACTGATGATTGTTGAGCTTGTCGAAACATCGAAGTCAACAAAGGAAAAAAGTAAATAAATTTTTATTATCACTAAACCCAAAAAGCAAAAAAATGGCTTTAAGAAAAGATAACAAAGTAAAATCAAACTTCTCAAAAATCACGATTAGTTTAGCTTCGCCAGAAACTATTTTACAACGTAGTAGTGGTGAGGTTTTGAAACCAGAAACCATCAATTACCGAACATACAAACCAGAAAGAGATGGTTTGTTTTGTGAGCGTATTTTTGGCCCCGTTAAAGATTATGAATGTCATTGTGGTAAATACAAACGTATTCGTTACAAAGGTATCATTTGTGATCGTTGCGGTGTTGAGGTTACAGAGAAAAAAGTTCGTAGAGAACGTATGGGTCACATTAACTTAGTTGTTCCTGTAGCTCATATTTGGTATTTTCGTTCTTTACCAAATAAAATTGGTTATTTATTAGGCTTACCAACTAAAAAATTAGATATGATTATTTACTACGAGCGTTATGTAGTAATTAATGCAGGTGTTGCTGCACAAGGCGGTACACAGTATTTAGATTTCTTATCTGAAGAAGAATACTTAAATTTATTAGACACACTTCCAAAAGAAAATGCTTTATTAGAGGATACAGATCCTAATAAATTTATTGCAAAAATGGGAGCTGAAGCGTTGCAGGATTTATTAGCACGTTTAGAATTAGATGAATTATCTTATGATTTACGTCATAAAGCAAATACTGAAACATCTCAACAGCGTAAAAACGAAGCATTAAAACGTTTACAAGTTATTGAAGCGTTTCGTAATGCAAATAATCATATTGAAAATCGTCCTGAATGGATGATTATTAAAACAGTTCCGGTTATTCCACCAGAATTGCGTCCTTTAGTTCCATTGGATGGAGGTCGTTTTGCTACTTCTGATTTAAATGATTTATACCGTCGTGTTATCATTCGTAACAACCGTTTAAAGCGTTTAATTGAAATTAAAGCACCTGATGTAATTTTACGTAATGAAAAACGTATGTTACAAGAATCAGTTGATTCATTATTTGACAATTCTCGTAAATCTAACGCGGTTAAAACGGAATCAAATCGCCCATTAAAATCATTATCTGATTCATTAAAGGGTAAACAAGGACGTTTCCGTCAAAACTTATTAGGAAAACGTGTAGATTACTCGGCTCGTTCGGTAATTGTTGTAGGGCCTGAAATGAAATTACATGAGTGTGGTTTACCTAAGGATATGGCAGCTGAGTTATTCAAGCCATTTATTATTCGTAAAATGATTGAGCGTGGTATCGTGAAAACGGTAAAATCTGCAAAGAAAATTGTAGATAAAAAAGAGCCAATTGTTTGGGATATTTTAGAAAACGTATTAAGAGGTCACCCGGTTATGTTAAACCGTGCACCAACGTTACATAGATTAGGTATTCAAGCATTCCAACCAAAATTAATTGAAGGAAAAGCAATCCAGTTGCATCCATTAGTATGCTCTGCATTCAACGCCGATTTTGACGGGGATCAAATGGCGGTACACGTTCCATTGGGACATGCCGCAGTATTAGAAGCTCAAATTTTAATGTTAGCTTCTCATAACATTTTAAATCCATCAAATGGTGCACCAGTAGCGGTTCCTTCTCAGGATATGGTTTTAGGTTTATATTACTTAACTAAATCTAAAAAGAACTTGCCTAATGATGCTGTTAAAGGCGAAGGAAAAATATTTTATAGTGCAGAGGAAGTTATTATTGCCTTCAACGAAAAACAAGTTGATGTTCATGCACAGATAAAAGTAAGAGTTACAAATGCTGTAGAAGGGAAAGAATTAGTTTCTAAATTAATTGAAACTACAGTTGGTCGTGTGATGTTCAATTTAGTTGTTCCTCACGAGGTTGGTTATATCAATGAATTGTTAACTAAAAAATCATTACGTGATATCATCGGAATGGTAGTTAAGAAAACAGGTATGGCTAAAACAGCCAAGTTCTTGGATGATATTAAAGATTTAGGATTTAAAACAGCCTTCAAAGGTGGATTATCGTTTAACTTAGGTGACATCGAAACACCAGCTGAGAAATTCAAAATTATTAAAGATGCGCGTGTTCAAGTGGATGAAGTCATGAGTAACTACTCAATGGGCTTTATTACCAACAACGAGCGTTATAACCAAGTAATTGATATTTGGACACATGCTAACTCTAAAGTTACTAAAAAAGTAATGGATGTGTTAAGCACTGATAAACAAGGATTCAACTCTGTTTATATGATGCTTGATTCTGGGGCACGTGGATCTAAAGAACAAATTAAACAGTTAAGTGGAATGCGTGGTTTGATGGCTAAGCCTCAAAAAGCGGGTGATACTACTGCATCAATTATTGAAAACCCTGTATTATCTAACTTCCGTGAGGGCTTATCTATCTTAGAATACTTTATTTCTACGCATGGTGCTCGTAAAGGTTTAGCGGATACGGCTTTAAAAACAGCTGATGCTGGTTACTTAACTCGTCGTTTAGTTGACGTTGCGCAAGATGTTATTATTAATGAAGAAGATTGTGGTACTTTACGCGGATTAACAGCGGTTCCATTGAAAAACAATGACGATATCGTTGAATCATTAGGCGAAAGAGTATTAGGGCGTATTTCATTAAACGATTTATATCATCCAACTACTGGCGAATTAATCGTTACAGGTGGTGAAATGATTACTGAGGATGTATGTGAATTAATCGAAGCATCTCCAATCGAATCTGTTGAAATTCGTTCAGTATTAACGTGCGAAAGTAAGTTGGGTGTTTGTGCAAAATGTTACGGTCGTAATTTATCGAACGGACGTCAAGTTCAGTTAGGTGAAGCGGTTGGTGTCATTGCAGCACAATCAATTGGAGAACCAGGTACACAGTTAACATTACGTACATTCCACGTTGGTGGTACTGCATCAAATACAGCTGCCTCTTCTAGTTATATTGCTAAATACGATGGTATTGCTGAGATCGATGAATTGCGTACCGTTGAGCGTTTAAATGCTGATGGAACTAAAGCTAATGTTGTAATTGGCCGTTCTACTGAAGTACGTATCGTTGATGGTAACACAGGAATTACTTTAACAACAGGAAATATACCTTACGGTTCTCAATTATACATTAAGCCAGGTGCTAAAGTGAAGAAAGGAACCGTGATTTGTGATTGGGATCCATATAATGCAGTTATCGTTTCAGAATTTGCTGGTTCAGTTGATTTTGAAGGTATTAAAGAAAACATTACTTACCGTGAAGAATCCGATGAACAAACAGGATTCCGCGAAAAAGTAATTATTGAAAGTAGAGATAAAACATTAAGTCCGTTATTAAGAATCGTTGATAAAAAAGGCGAAGCTTTAAAAACATACAATTTACCTATTGCTGCACACATTGTGATTAATGAAGGAGCAAAGGTTGAGTTAGGACAGATTTTAGTTAAAATCCCTCGTATCACTGGAAAAACAGGAGATATTACCGGTGGTTTACCGCGTGTAACGGAATTATTCGAAGCACGTAACCCAAGTAATCCTTCAGTAGTTTCTGAAATTGATGGTATCGTTTCTTTTGGAAAAATTAAACGTGGTAATCGTGAAGTAGTAGTGGAAGCTAAAACTGGTGAGCAACACCGTTATTTAGTGTCATTATCCAAGCATATTTTGGTACAAGAAAATGATTTTGTGAAAGCTGGTGAGCAATTATCAGATGGAGCAACTTCACCTGGGGATATTTTATCAATCAAAGGGCCAACAGCTGTTCAAGAATACTTAGTGAATGAAATCCAAGAGGTGTACCGTTTACAAGGTCAAAAATTAAATGATAAGCATTTCGAAACGATTGTTCGTCAAATGATGCGTAAAGT
>CANLAV010000088.1 GCA_947487905.1 Bacteroidota bacterium
ATATTCAAAAAAGTGTAGAAGATATTTATACTGTATTTATTACCAAAGTTGCTGAAGGAAGAAAAATGTCAAAGAATAATGTCGATAGCATAGGGCAAGGAAGAGTGTGGAGTGGGACTGATGCTCTAAAAATTAAGTTGGTAGATGAAATAGGTGGTATGAATGACGCCATTGCTTATGCTGCTAAATTGGCAAAAATCTCGAATTATAAATTAGTGGATTTACCAAAACAAAAAGATCCTATTGAAGAATTATTTAGTAACGGTGCTGATGAAATTGAAGCGCGCACCATGAAAGCTAATTTAGGAGAACAATATATTTATATCAAACAATTAAAAACGGTATTACTTAAAAAAGGGGTTCAAGCACGTTTACCATTTGAAATGATTATCGAATAAGTAAGTGATTAGTTAATCTTATATATGTTTTTTTTCTTTTCAAAAATATTAGCCTTTATTATTGCTCCATACACGTGGTTGGTTGTTGGGCTTTGTATTTTATTAAAAAAAGTTTGGAACACGCCATTTCGAAAATGGGCGATTGGTTTTATAACATTCATGTATGTGATTTCAAACTCCTTTTTAGTAGATGAAGTTGTTCGTGCTTGGGAGTATAAGGATGATGATATTTATCTAAAATCTACAAAATACGATTTAGCTATTGTATTAGGAGGTATGGGACGTATCGATGAACGTCAGCAACGCTTCGATTTTACCTATTCGGGTGATAGACTTTTTCAAACGTTACCTATGTATTACAAAGGAAGAGTTGGTAAAATTCTTATTACAGGTGGTTCCGGAAGTATTAGTAAACCTCATCTCAGAGAAGCGGCTTATATTAAGGCTTATTTAAATACGATTCATGTGCCAGATAGCGCTGTATTAATTGAAAATAATTCAAAAAACACTTATGAAAACGCCCTATTTACAAAACGCATGTTAGATAGCATGCAGTTTAAAGGTTCTATTTTATTGGTCACATCATCGTTTCATATGCGACGTGCTTTAGGGATTTTTCATAAAGCAGGTTACAAAAATATAACGCCATTTATTACTAATAAGATTGCAGGCAACCGTAAATTTGAATTGGATCATTGTTTTCTTCCAAATTCTGACGCGCTTTCCATATTCACATTGATTACTCACGAAATGGTTGGTTACGCGACCTATAAAATAAAAGGGTATTTATAATAATCGTTTTCATTTAGCTTAATTATGTACACAACTATTCAGCAATTCGTAAAATCGTTTTCAGAAGAGCAAAGAATCACACTCAGTTTGTTTAAAGCAATTCCTAATGATGCATTGACAATTAAAGTGAACGATGATGTGAGATCAATTCAACGATTAGTTTGGCACATTTTAATTACTCACGGTGAAATGTTGGGAAAGGCAGGATTAACAATTGAATGTCCAGACGAACACGCAGAACCAATCGATACTATTGCAAAGGTATGTGAATTGTATATCATCTCTTCAAAATCTGTTTTAGAACAGATACAAAAAAAATGGTCTGACGAGGATTTAAAGTTAGTCATAGATATTTATGGCGAACGATGGAAGAATGGAGATGTATTATCCGCATTGATAAAGCATGAAATTCATCATCGAGGTCAACTTTCTATTTTGATGCGTTTAAATCATATCAAAGTACCAAGTATTTATGGTCCATCAAAAGAAGATTGGGCAACTTATAATATGCCCGCGGCAGAGTAGTTTTTATAGTTGAGCGATGAAATTTTCAATTATTTTTTGAATTAATAAAATTCCATTATAATTAATATTTTCTTCGTCATCCGAAGGTTTGTGATAATCAAGATGAATGCCAGTACTCAGAAATATGCAAGAAATTCCTTTTTCTGCAAAATATTTACAGTCTGACTGGTATACTTTATCACTTTCTTGATAATAAATTTTCGAGTTGCTATTTAAATTTATAAAATATTTTTTTTGTGTTTCTGGTAAGGTATGTATACCATATAGATTAATGATTGGAGCCAACTTGTCTAATCTACCAACCATATCAAAATTAAAAACGGTTTTTATTTTTATTTTTTTCGTTACACATAAATTACCAAATGCTTTAGATCCAAATAAACCTATTTCGTGCGCAGAATAGGATACAAAGAGGTAGTTGTATGTCTTATTTCTCCATGCTGGATATGTTTTTGCTAATCCTAATAGCAATGCAACACCCGATGCGTTGTCGTCAGCACCATTGTGTATTTGATTTCTTTCCTTGTGATAACTGAGAGATAAATTTGATCCTACCGATAAATGATCGAAGTGAGCTCCAATTAAAATGGTACTATCTGCTTTATTATTTATAAAACAGTATATATTTTTTGATTTTTTAAGTTGAATAGAGTCTTTTAATTTATAGGTAAAGTTTTGAATTTTTGGGTAAAAATCTTTCAATAATTTTAATTCTTTTTTTAAATAGGCGATTGATTTTTCCTCATAAATTGTTGAAGGAGGTCTACCATTCATACTATCATTTGCCAGAGCACAAATGTTTTTTTTGTAGTAATTGAGTATTAAAATCGAATCCGAGTAATTTACCTGAGCTTTACTTAGTAAAAAAGGAAATATAAATATTAAAATCAGTTTGTACATTGTATAAAAATAAAAAAGCTTTCCCTATTAAAGGAAAGCTTTTTTAATGATATAACTAAAATTATTTACCCTGCTGTAATAAAGCATTTTTTTGTTCTCGCGTTAAATTTAAAGTTGCAGGGTAATTCGTATTCATTTGTAATTTAGAACCATCCCACCATATTCCTTCTCCGCTTGCAGATTTATTACCATCATTAAATAATACTTTAGTTAATGATTTGTTAAAGCTTGGCGTTGAAATAAATGAAGGTACTTCAGTCGCATTAGCATCAATTCTATTTCCAACTGCTATCCAACCTATTTCAACATTGCTTGTGCCAGAGTTTAATTCGCGAATATTAAAACCTTCTTTGGAAACAGACTCTATGTAAACGCCGTTGCACTGTCCCATTGGAGATACTGTAACAACTGGATTTTCTCCTAATAATTTAGCATAAGAATCATCAAATTGAATGGTGGCAGAACCATTTATTAAACGAATTTGACCTTTTTTATAAATAATTGCTTCAGTTGATGTGACAGCATAAGCAGGAAGTACTTCATTATTTGTATTAATTAACTCCACATTTTTGCCAGAAGTGTAAACATCACCTAAATTATAGGAAGCAAATAAATCTCCAGAATTTAATTGACCAATGACATTACCATGTGTTAATGAACCTATCATACCAAAAAAACCGCCTCCAACGCCAGCTTGTTCAGTTGTTGGTGTTAATCCAATACCAGATCCTGCTGCAGAACTACCATAAACCCCAAAGTTTACAGAAGCACTACTTCTATATCCCATTGATCCCCAATAGGTCCCGTTAATTTCTGCTCCGATTGAACCTCCAGTCCTGGTGAAATCATTGTAATTCCAACCGCCTGAACCAAAAGAATATAAATCACCCCAATCGTTATATCCTGTAGATGCTGTATTAGATGATGTATAGCCATAATATGAACCATCGTTTTGACTATTTCTAGTTCTATAGGCATATAGTGTATGCTGCCCATCACCGTTAGCAGTTAATTGTTGACGATATACATACGTTTGATATTTTGTATTTGGTCCAATGTTTATACCTAGGCTAGTTCCATTATCTTGGATAAGGGAATTACCAACTGTATTTGTAGCTGTAAATTTTGCAAGGAAATTGACAGTTCCAGTGACTCCTCCAGGACCAATAGGACCGATAGCACCAGCGGGTCCAGTCGCGCCAGTTAAACCGGTAGGTCCAGCAGGTCCAGCTGCACCAGTTAAACCAATAGGTCCAGCGGGTCCAGTAGATCCAGTCGCGCCAGTTAAACCAGTAGGTCCAGCTGCACCAGTTAAACCAATAGGTCCAGCGGGTCCAGTCGCGCCAGTTAAACCGATAGGTCCAGCAGATCCAGTCGCACCAGTTAAGCCAATAGGTCCAGCAGGCCCTGTTGCTCCAGTTAAACCGATAGGTCCAGCAGATCCAGTCGCACCAGTTAAGCCAATAGGTCCAGCAGGCCCTGTTGCTCCAGTTAAACCAATAGGTCCAGCAGGCCCAGGTGCTCCAGTTAAGCCAATAGGTCCAGCGGGTCCAGTCGCACCAGTTAAGCCAATAGGTCCAGCAGGCCCGGTCGAGCCAGTTAAACCAATAGGTCCAGCAGGCCCAGCTGCACCAGTTAAACCAATAGGTCCAGTAGGCCCGGTCGAGCCAGTTAAACCAGTAGGTCCAGCAGATCCTGTCGCACCTGTTAAACCCGTAGGTCCAGCAGGCCCCGTTAAACCGGCAGGTCCAATAGGTCCCGCGGGTCCTGGCGTTCCATTTAAAGAATATAAAGCATAAGGAACACTTAAAAATTGAGAAGTTCCCATATTAACAAACCCAGTTCCAAAATCAACTTGTTGTTCAATAAATTTAGAGCCAGTTCCCCAATTTATAGAAGTAAATGTCCCAGTTATTACTGTTCCTTGGCCTATATTGATATTGTAAAGTCCAAAAGTATTAGTTGAGACTACATGATTTTCGGAATAAATAACTAAACCAGTTGCGGTGATATCATGCACTAGAATTTGAACTGTAAGTGTTGATAAGCTAATCGTTGTCCCAGCTGCATTTCTTGCAACTCCTTGGTATTTTATTGCTTGTGGGGATTGTGAAAATCCAGCAAAAGCAGCAAAAACGGCAGTAGAAAGTAGTAATAATTGTTTTTTCATAGCTTTTATATTTTACTGTTTATTTATTTTAATTGTTTTCGAAAATGATTTATTTGAATTTTGGATGCTAATAAAATAATTTCCATTTGCAAATTCATCCATTTTTATAGTTTCAATCCTTGTATTTAATTTATTGACTATTAAATTAGTTTGAAATACTAATTTGCCAATCCCATCAAAAATTAACACTTGATATTCATCCTCTATTAATCCATTTAAATTTAAATTCAATTCGTTATAAACTGGGTTTGGGTAAAATAAAATATCCATACCCGTCCCTTGTTGTTCAATTAATTTAGTAATTGTAACCTCAGTTTGATGAAATCCCATCGTTGTAGCATAAACCGAAGTTGTATACGTTTCTGAAATAGGTTCGCCAATAGTCCATGCAATAGATCCTTGGGGACTAAAAGCGCTTCCACCATTAGATGCGTATACCGTTGGCGTAACAGTTTGTGAATACCCCACGAAATTTACAAAAGCAAAAAAAGTTGTAATAATTAAATTTTTCATTTTTTTGTTAATTATTTATTTAATCTAATTTTGTTCTATTTTTTTATAAAACAAATTTTCAGAAATGAGGATTTATTAACAATTGTTGTTTATAACCTAATAATTTTGACTAAAACCGTTTGTTTAATGTTAAATTACTGTTATTAAGCTGTTAATAACTAAACTGTTTTTAGAACGATAAAATTCATTTTAAATAAAATTTAAGAGAACTGTATCCTTCTGCTATTTAATACAAGTGTCAAATTCGACTATTTAAGTTCAAGAATTGGAAATTAAGCTTATTAAATGAGTTTAAAAAAAATCACATTTTGACTATTAACTTTAGCGATTTTTTAAGTTTTAAATAGAATCTTAAAGGCATAAATATCATAATTTAGTTAACCTATTGCGCTCAAATTAATTACTCTGAAATAATATGACCTTATATTTCTATATTTTTCTTTCTTGTTAAAGGAAACATCACGATTAACCCAATGATAAAAAAAACAATCAAGGATAAAATAGAATTACGCATACCGCCTGTTAGTTGACTAATCATTCCAAATGAAATGGTTCCCAATATCATCCCTAATTTTTCTATTACATCATAAAAACTAAAAAAGCTGGTGTGATCTTCTGTTTCAGGCAAATATTTAGAATAGGTAGAACGAGATAAAGCCTGAACACCACCCATCACTAAGCCAACTAAAAACGCCACGATATAAAATTCAAATGGTGTATGCACAACTCCATAAGTGAACACGCAAATAAAAATCCAAATACTGATAGTTACTATTAGCGTTTTTACATTTCCAATTTGTCTCGACATCCACGAAAATAAAAAAGAACCTGCAATACCAACAAATTGAATGATTAAAATACTCACAATTAATGCGGATGTTTTTGTTTTTTCTGCAACAACAGGATCGTTACCCCAATCTATTTCATTTCTTGCAAAAAGAACTGCCACAACCATAATAGTTTGTACGCCCATGTTATAAAAAAAGTAACTTGTTAAAAAACGTTTCAATTGAGGCATCAATTGAATCTGCGCGTACACATTTGATAATTCCTTAAACCCTTTTGAAAATAAACCATCCTTGTTTGTTATTTTGTGATGATGAGATTTTTTTGGTAAACGCCTAAACGTGTATTGTGCAAATCCAATCCACCAGATGCCAACTAATAAAAAAGAATATTTTACTTTAAAAAATCCTTGATGAGTTATTGGGTCGTATTTAAAAACCATGATACCGATTAAACAAATAATTAATAGTAACGAACTCCCGAAATAACCTAAAGCAAATCCTCTAGCACTTACTTTATCTTGATTTTCGGGAGATGCTATTTGTGGCAAGTAAGAATTGTAGTACACTAAACTACCCCAAAAACCTATGGTAGCCGTGATAAAAGGCACAAAGCTTAGCATTAAATGGTCTCTATTAAAAAAATATAAGCCCATGCAAGAGATAGAACCTAAGTAACAAAAAAATTGGAGAAACATTTTTTTATTTCCTAAATAATCAGCCACGCCGCTCAAAATAGGAGTGATAATAACCACTATTAATAAAGCAAAGGCATAAACAAAAGAATAGATGTTTTGATTTTCGAAAGTAATTCCAAGTAGCTGAATTGATTTTCCGGTAAAATTTCCATCAGCATCATGTGTTGTTACAAAGTCGTAAAAATTAGGGAAAATAGCGGAAGTGATGACCAATGGAAAAACGGAATTAGCCCAATCATAAAAAGTCCATGCACGAATCATTTGTTTGTTATCTTTTTCCATAGTAATAATGTTTTATTTTTTTAATAAATATAATAGAAGAATTTAATATGTGTTTAATTTCCTTTTATTATTTCAAATTCTACGCGTCTGTTTTTTGCTTTGCCATCATCTGTCTCATTACTTGCAATGGGTAATGAACTTCCGTAACCTTTGAAATAAATTTTATTTTGCACACCTTTTTTAATAAGAAACTCAAAAACTTCTCTGGCGCGTTGTTCCGATAATCTTTGATTTTTAGATTTGGAACCAGCATTATCAGAGTGCCCATTTATTTGAATTTCCATGTTAGGATGTCTGATTAAATACTGAGCCAATTTATTTAATTCCGAGAAAGATTCGGGTAAAATGTAATATCGTCCATTTTCAAAAAAAATATTTTTTAATGCTACTTTTTCACCTACTTTAATGTTGTTTTTTACCTCTAGTACAGAGTCTTCTTCATTAGCAATAAAGGTGCCAACAATTTCAACTTTCACTTTCTCCACCACTTCTTTTGCTTTTATAAGCGAAACATCATCTATAAAATAATAAGCCTCTTTAAAACCTAATTTAAAAATATTCATTCGCACCATGTCTTTTTTTACATTTGGTTCAAAATTCCCAATAGTTATGTATTTTTCACCACCTTCTGCTTGGTATTTACCTGAAATTTTAAACCATTGATAACCATTAATAAAACTTCCTTTTTTACATATAGAATCAATAATACCTGTTTTTGCCGCATCTTTTTTATTGGTATAACCACCCTTACTAAATAAGGCACCAAAAGATTTTAAGCTTGCATTGCTCCAAAATGCAAGCCTAATATGCATTTCAAATTCATAAATGGTCCCTCTGCGCAAGGCATCAGCTAATTTAACTTGTGCAAATTCCTTGTATTTTTTTTGAAATCGCAATCCTATGTAGCAATCTCCAGAGATAGCACCTTTTTGTGATGACGTGTCGTTACTTAAAGGTTCTTGATAATAATCTACGCTGGCTATTTGTGTCCAAGGAATAGCCTGGCGAATACTTCCTGATTTTTTTCGGTAATTTTCAAAACTACCATTTGGCACTAAATTTTTCCTTACTTCTACAGATTTTTGGCCGAAAAGGCAGGTTGTTGTAATAAATAACAGGTATGTAAAAAGGACTTTGAGGCTCATAGCTATTTGTAAAAATAAGTTTTTACAAATTATTTTGTAAAAAAATGTTTTGAACAGTTGTAAATATAAAAAAAAGTGTATATTTGTAGCCCAAATAAAAAAATAGAATTAATAATTAAATAGAATGGCAAATCATAAGTCGGCAATAAAAAGAATTAGATCAAATAACGCAAAACGTTTAACTAACCGTTATTATGCTAAAACAACACGTAATGCAATTAAAAAGTTACGTGATACTGAAACTAAAACTGAAGCTGGAACTTTATTACCTAAAGTTGTAGCAATGATAGATAAATTAGCAAAGAAAAGTGTTATTCACAAAAACAAAGCGTCTAACTTAAAATCTAAATTAACAAAAAGAGTTAATGCATTAGCTAAGTAATTCATTTTTTACATATAATTTAATGAAAACCTCACTTCGTGAGGTTTTTTTTTAACCTAAATTTTATTAGGCTATAATTAATAATTGTGTATTTTTGTCAATAAATAATAATACAAATAAAAAATATTTTAAAATGAACACTAAAAATTTCAAAATTTTAAGTTTAGCTTTTGGAGCTACTGTTTTTTTAGCAGGTTGTAATGGACTTGGAAAAATGGTAAAAAAACAAAACACAATTACGTTTAATGTTAATCCAAATCCTTTGGAAATGCATGGTGATAGTATTGTATTTAGTGTATCAGGAAAATACCCAGCTAAATTATTCGCTAAAAAAGCAACAGTAACTGTTACTCCAGTTATAAAATACAACGGCGGAGAAAAAGCAATGAAACCAGTAATACTTGTTGGAGAAAAAGCAGTTGGCAGCGGACAAAAAATCAGTTATGAAAAAGGTGGTTCATTTAATTATACTAGTGAAAAATTTGCCTACGAGCCAGCAATGAAAGTTGCTACAGTTGAAGTTAGAGCTCAAGGTGTAGTGAAGAAAAAGTCTAAAGTTTTTACTCCTGTAACCTTAGCTGATGGAACAATTGTAACGCCTTTATTAGTTCGTAATAGCGAGAAAGGGATTTATGCAGCAGATGCTTTTGTAAAGTTAGTACCAGTTAATCAAATTGCTAATATTTATTTTGCCATCAATGCTTCTGATGTTCGTTCTTCTGAATTAAAAAGCGAAGAAATGAAAAACATTCAAGCATTTATCTCTCAAAATATTAATAATTCATCGTATGCATTTAAAGACATTAGCGTTTCTGCCTATGCTTCGCCAGATGGAGAATTAACATTAAATGCTGATTTAGCTCAAGACCGTGCGAAATCAGGTGCAAACGCATTAAAAGGAGAGTTCAAGAAGAATAAAAATAAAACC
>CANLAV010000089.1 GCA_947487905.1 Bacteroidota bacterium
ATGGAAAAACAATCACAAAAAAGATGATTGCGGAATAAATCACTATAATTTCTTATAAAAAACCAACTCTTTTAGGGTTGGTTTTTTTATTTTCTCATCTTTTTTAAAGTTTTATATCAAAAAATATATGTTAAAAGAGCAATAAAAGTTAAGTTTTAGTTATTAATATTAAATTTAATTTATTAGTTTTGGTTTAATTAAAATTTAAACTCTAAAAAAATGAAAAAAATTTATTTACCAATTCTAGGATTAATGACTTTTGGCTCATTATGTGCTCAAAACTTAATTCAACCGGTGAAGCCAGCGGCTCATCAAATGATTGCAAATCCTCATAAAAAATCTTTTAGTGTAGTAAACGCTCAAAGAACAGCGGGTGGTCCAGGTCGTATTTCTCGTTCTGTTTTTGCAGAGAACGTCATTTCGTTAAATGGCTTCACTTCTGGTGCTCAATACAATGTATATGCAAATCCAATTTTCATTGATTCAACGGTTGTGTCATCAAGTTCATCTGGCAGTTCACCAGTTTTTAATATGAAGGCTGGCGCTAATTTCGATCCTAAATCTATTTATTGGAATGGATTAGGTACCGCATTATTAACGACTTCTGATGCTTATACAGTTGATTCACTTTGGATAGGTTTAAGGTATAAAAAAGTAAACTATGCAGTTAACGATACGATTATTGTTGAAGTAGCTTGGGGTTTACCAACTAATACTGGTGTTTATCAAGCATTATCAATTTCTAGCGTAACGCCTTCGTTAGCTTTCAGAACACCTAAAATGGGCTTTAGCGCATTACACGGAGATAATTCAATGTATTCTGCAGCGGCAACAAACAAGAAAAGATTTAAGCGTGTTTTAACAACAGCTGATACTTCTCAAACTGCAAACGGTGGGTATATCATTATCCCAAATGTTAACCAATTGGTTCCAGCTGGAAATATTTTTTCTGCATCTTATACTTTTAAACCAGGAACTACGGTTACTGCCGGAAGTATAATGTATCAATATACAGGTGGTTCAGCGCAGACTACAAATGGTATTGTTGGCTACCTTTATTCTGATCCTGCTACAACAAGTAATTACAATTTTCATGATGTAGCTTCTTTTTCTGGATGTTACGATTTTTATCAAAGACAGAGATATGGATTATATACAGGAGGTAGTGCATTTTTAAATTCTTGTGGATATCCTAATACGGAAGCTGCTTGGGATATTGGATTCAGCGTTTCTTACTTATCATCTTCGGTAGGTGTGAACGAGCTAGAGAAAGTTGGATTTACCTTAGGACAAAATGTACCTAATCCATTTACTGCTGGTTCAGCTATTTCTTATCAATTAGCTAACGATGCTAAATCTGTTATGTTTACTGTAACTGATGTAATGGGAAGAGTTTTATCTTCTGAAAAAGCGGCATCTACAATCGGAACTCATACTGTAAACATTGGCTCTTTTTCTGCTGGTGTTTATTACTATTCTTTAAATGTAGATGGTAAAGTAATAACTAAGAAAATGATTGCTCAATAATTTTTTTAATTTTTGATAAAAAAACCAACTCTAATAGGGTTGGTTTTTTTATTTCCACATCTCTAATTTTCAACAATAATAAAGATATATATGTTAAAAGAGAAATAAAAGTTAGTTTTTAGTTTTTATTTTAAATTAAATTTAGTAATTTCATTAGACATAATTTAAAAACTAAAAAAATGAGAAACATTTATTTATCAATTTTTGGACTTACTGCTTTTGGCACATTATGTGCTCAAAATGTAATTCAACCGGTGAAGCCAGCGGCTCATCAAATGATTGCAAATCCTCATAAAAAATCTTTAGGGGCTGCTAATTTTCAAAAAACAGCGATGCCTCCAGGTCATATTTCTCGTTCAGTTTTTGGAGAAAACGTAATTAATTTATATAGTTATACGGCAGGTTCAGAATACAACGTGTATGCAAATCCAATTTTTATTGATTCAACAGTTGTATCATCTAGTTCAGCTGGAAATTCAGGAGTATTCAATATGAAAGCTGGCGCAAGTTTCCATCCAACATCTATTCATTGGAATGGACTTGGCACTCCATTATTAAGTTCTTCTGATGCGTATACAGTTGATTCACTTTGGTTAGGATTAAGGTATAAAAAAGTAAACTATGCGGTTAACGATACAATTATTGTTGAAGTTGCATGGGGTTTACCAACTAATACTGCTGTTTACCAATCATTATCTATTTCTAGCGTAACACCAGCATTAGTATTCAGAACTCCTAAAATAGGCTTTAGCGCATTGCACGGAGACAATTCAATGTATTCTGCCCCTGTAACAAACAAGAAAAGAATTAAACGTGTTTTAACGACAGCAGATACTTCACAAACTGCAAATGGCGGATATATTATAATCCCAAATGTTAATCAGTTAGTGCCTGCAGGAAATGTTTTTTCCGCATCTTATACGTTTAAACCAGGAACTACGGTTACTGCTGGAAGCATAATGTATCAATATGCAGGTGGTTCAGCACAAACAACTAACGGAATTATAGGATACCTTTATTCTGATCCTGCTACAACGAGTAATTATTATTTTTACGACCCTACTTCTTTTTCAGGTTGTTACGATTTTTATCAAAGACAGAGATATGGATTATACACAGGAGGTAGTGCATTTTTAAATTCTTGTGGATATCCTAATACGGAAGCTTCTTGGGATATAGGGTTCTCTGTTTCTTATTCAACATTAACAACTGGTATTAATGAATTAGAAACAGTTGGATTTACGTTAGGACAAAATGTACCTAATCCATTTACTGCTGGTTCAGCTATTTCTTATCAATTAGCTAACGATGCTAAATCTGTTATGTTTACTGTAACTGATGTAATGGGAAGAGTTGTATCTTCTGAAAAAGCGGCATCTACAATCGGAACTCATACTGTAAACATTGGCTCTTTTTCTGCTGGTGTTTATTACTATTCTTTAAATGTAGATGGTAAAGTTATCACTAAGAAAATGATTGCTCAATAATTATATTTTTTAAATCTAAAGAAACCCTCAACAGTTGTTGAGGGTTTTTTTTATGTAATTAAATGTTACTTTTAGTTTCAGATATGAATCATATAAAAAAGAGAATTCTTTCACATGTAGGCTTACATTTAAATCAAAAATTAAAAGATTTAAATGCGATGATGCAGGACTTGCATGAAGCGTCAAAAAACGAAACGAAAAGTACGGCTGGCGATAAGCATGAAACCTCAAAAGCCATGATGCATCTTGAACAAGAAAAGTTGGGAAATCAAGTCAAAGAAATTGAATTTCAATTGAAAGAATTTAATGCGGTAAATTTCGACACGCATTCAAATCAAGTTGCAGTAGGTAGTTTAGTGGAAACAAATCTTGGTTATTTTTTTATTGCAACGGCTATTGGAAAAATTCAAATTGACAACTTATTTGTTTTCGCTATATCAAACAAATCTCCTTTAGGTTCAAAGTTTTTGGGATTAAAACCAAATGATTCAATCGAATTTAATAATCTTAATTACACTATAATTAGCGTGATGTAAATTTATTTTTTATTCATGATGTCTGTTTGAATACGAATGGATTCTTCGTGTAATAATTGACACATTTTTTCTGTTATAGCTTCTGGAAGTCCAATTTTTTCAGCCCATTTAGGACGACTATCCAAAATTTCTTTCCAACGTTCTAATTGAAAAATAGTAATATGATGATCTTTTTTATATTCACCAATTTGCTCAATGATGTTCATTCTTTTTTTAAGAATGTTAAGGAGTTCATCGTCAATTTCATTTATGATATTTCTGAATTGATCCAATTTATTTGTAAAATCTGGATTTTCAGAAGTTGTTTGTCTGTAAACTAAATTAGATAGCAACTCGTTTAAAGCAAATGGCGTGAGTTGTTGTTGCGCATCGCTTAATGCAACTGATGGGTTAGTATGAGATTCAATCATTAAACCATTCATGCCTAAGTCTAGTGCTTTTTGAGCTACGTGTTCAATAAATTCTCTATTTCCACAAATGTGACTTGGATCGCAAATGATGGGTAAGTTTGGAAGTGTTGTTTTTAATTCAAGAGCAATTTCCCATAAGGGTTTATTACGGTATTTTGTTTTACCTGCATAATGAAACCCTCTGTGTATGGCCGCTAATTTAGTAATTCCAGCGTTTGATAGGCGTTCGATGGCACCAATCCATAATTGTAAATCGGCGTGAATTGGATTTTTAATAAAAACAGGAATGTCAACACCTTTTAAAACATCGGCAATTTCTTGCACACTAAATGGATTACCTGTTGTTCGCGCACCAATCCATAATACATCAACACCATGTTTCAAGGCAAGTTCTGTATGTTGTGCGTTTGCAACTTCAACAGTTGTTTTTAGTCCAAATTGCTTTTGCACCTCTTTCAACCAAATTAGACCTTCTTCCCCAACACCTTCAAATGAATTAGGGCGAGTACGAGGTTTCCAAATACCTGCTCTAAATAATTTCACACGTTTAATATCATGCAATAATTTGGCTGTTTCTAACACTTGCTCATGTGTTTCTGCGCCACAAGGACCCGCAATAATAAGAGGTTCGTTGTCGTTTGTAATCCAGCTATGTAATGATTTTATCTCCAAAATTCGTAATATAATGTATCAGACTTCTAATTTACTAATAATTGTTTTCTTATTAATGACAGTATTTTCCTAATGGAATTTGAGCCGCATCAAATCCTAAATTCAACGCTTTATTGAAATCATCACACGGATTTGTTTTTAAATTAAATTTCGCAACGCCTTTCCAATAGTAGGCTTCAGCGTAATTAGGATTTAGAGTTGTACTTATTTCTAAATCAGTTAGGCATGACTTAAATTGTTGTTGCTTGCCATATAAAACACCTCTCCTTAAAAACAACGAAGCGTCTTCATTGTTTAAATGTATGGCTGTGGAATAATAAATTAATGCTTTATCTAATTGATTTAAATCGTCATAACAGTTAGCCAAAACAAAATTTGCTTTCACGTTATTTTTATTTAAGGCTAACGCTTTTTCGGCATCAGCCATTGATTTAGAATAATCTTTTAAGATATAATACACATTGGCTCTGCCTATGTAAGCTTTGTAATACTGAGTTATATCAATGGCTTTTGTATAATCAAGTATTGCTTTATCTAAACGTTGTGTAATAGAGTATAACAAAGCACGATTGTAATAAGTTTTGTATGAGTTTCTATTTTCATAAATTGATTGGTTGTAATATTTTTCTGATAAACGATACTCTTTTTGTTTCATGTATTCGGCGCCTATACTGTTAAGCGCCATGTAGGAGTGCGGATATTTTTTTAAAATATCTTTATACAACGCCATACTATTTTCCCAAACCGATAATCTGTAAGCTGTTATACTTCCTAATAGGGTAGTCATGAATAAAGCTATTACGATGAGTGATTTTTTATTGATAGGAATAAAATGAAACACAATCCACCCTAAGCCAATGATGGAGACATACATGTATCTGTCGGCATTTAAAACTTCTCCAAATGGAATAAACTGAAGCACAAGCAATACATTAATAAGAAAAAAACATAAACCAAAAAGTAAATTTTTTTTCTTGTGTTTTACTAATTTATAAATTAAAAAACTTAAGCTAATTAATACTAAGTAACCTAAAATAAGGCTTAATAGTTGATTTTGAGGATAAGGATAGATAACAGATAACTGAAACGGATTTACAAAATGAATGAGGTATTGAAGGATAGCATAACCAGCATATCCAATCCGTTCATGAAATGCAAAAAAATGATTTTCGTTAATGTAACCACCTTCTTTTTGAGCTTGCCATGTTACAATTCCAAGCACTAAAGAACCAATTAAAAAAGGAATTTTTTGAAGGATGTTTTTTATAGAAATAGATTGATGAAAATGCCAGTCGATTAATAGTAAAATCAATGGAAATATGATGAAAGAAGGCTTACAAAGCAATGAAAGAATAAAGAACAATACACTAATGACAATACACTTTTTATGTTGATTTGAATGAAATTGGATGTAAGACAGTATAGATAATAAAATAAAAAAAGTAGATAGTAAATTTTTTCGTTCAGCAATCCAAGCAACCGTTTCTACCTGCAAAGGATGAAAAGCAAATAAAAGGCTAATAAGCAGTGCCGTTGAATGTTCTTTGAGTAATTTTTTTAAGGTGTAATAAACTAATAGTGAGTTTATAAAATGCCAACCAATATTTTCGATATGATAGCCCATTGGATTTGCCTGAAATAATTTCCAATCCAATGCATAGCTTAGCATGGTAAGTGGATGAAAATTTCCTACGTAAAAACGAGTTGTTAGTGCTTTTAGTTGAAAGGTATGAACGTCTTTATTTTCTAAAACATATTCTGCATCATCCCAACTCATAAAATCAGCATGCATTAATTTAAAATAAACAAGGCAAAAGGCTAACAATAAGCCTAAGCCAAATAAACTTTCTTTTTTTAGGATATGTGTTTGTGTTAATTTCACTAAAACAAATTTAATGTTTGTAGTTGTATAAACTAACAAAATATTAAATTTACAGCATGCTAAAACTATCGGTAGTCATCATCACATTTAACGAGGAAAAAAACATTGCTCGTTGTCTTCAATCTGTTCAGCAGGTTGCTGATGAAATTGTGGTACTCGATTCGTTTAGTAAAGATAAAACAAAGGAAATTTGCTTGAGTATGGGTGTCCGTTTTTTTGAACATGCTTTTGATGGACATATTCAACAAAAAAACAGAGCTATTTCTTATGCTAGTCATGCACATATTTTGTCGTTAGATGCAGATGAAGCTCTTGACGAAACATTGGTGAAATCAATACTAAAGGCAAAACAACAGTTTAGTTGTGATGGATATTACATGAACAGGCTTACTAATTATTGTGGTAATTGGGTGCATCATTGTAATTGGTATCCTGATAAAAAACTACGTTTGTGGGATAGCACCAAAGGGCATTGGACAGGAACAAACCCGCACGATAAATACGAACTATTTGAAGGTGATAAAAAAACCGGACACTTAAAAGGTGATATTTTACATTACAGTATTCATACCATTGAAGATCATTATAAACAAGTGGAGTATTTTACAACCATTGCTTCAAAAGCTTATTTTGAAAAGAAAAAGAAAGCACCATTGTATAAATTAGTTGTTAATCCAATCGCTAAATTTATTGATCATTACCTTTTACATTTAGGATTTTTGGATGGGAAAACTGGTTTTTTAGTTTCTAAAATTTCTGCCTACGCAACGTATTTAAAATATAAAAAACTGAGAGCGTTGTATAAATAAATTTACAATTCAGTTAAAGCAACCATAAATTTTTCAAGTTTCAATTTCATGTCTTTTGCGCTGCAATCGTAATTATTCACTAAAATTGAAAACGCTAAGGTTTTTCCTGGTTTGGTTTTAACGTAACCGCAGTAACCTCTTGCTCTATTGATGTAACCCGTTTTAGCTCGTAAGTTATTTTCAGCAAATGTTCCTTTGCATAAATTAGTCATACTTCCGTTTTTGCCCGCAATCGGTAACGAATTATGAAAGGCTTCGTAATTTAAAACATCATGAAATAAATTATTTAAAATTTCTGCTTGAAGTTTTGGCGTTATCGTGTTTGCTCTTGATAATCCACTTCCATCTACCATGTGTAAACCAGTGATGTCAAGACCTTTATTTTTCCAAAACGTTTTTACGGCATCAATGCCATTTTCTGTGGTGCCTTGTTTCTTTGTTTGCGTTGCTCCAATTGTTTTTAATATGCTTTCTGCATAATGGTTATTGCTTTTGGTATTGGTATAAAAAATAATTTTTTCTAGCGTTGGACTTGTGTGCGTGTAAATCCATTTTGATTGAAGTTTTTTACTTTCTTGTTCGCTTAAGTTTTCTTTGGGCAAAAACAGCTTGTTTTTTTGGAGCAGTTGCGTTAAATCATCACGAAAGTAAAGTTGAGGTTCTGGCATCTGAGCTTCTATTTCGTAGTGTGTTTTATTTGGAGGTATGGTTCCTTTTACATCGCGTATGTATTCATTCGGGTTTCCATAAACATAGGCTTCATCTTCTGTTCCTAAACTTAACACATCTGATTGTATAGTTAATTTTTTTGCAACATAATCTGGCTTTATACTTTCAATGTTAGCGAATGTATTGGATTGATTACTTGTGTAAAAAATAGAAAATTTATTATCCTTGTAGGATAAACCATTTGCACCAGCTCCAAAATAATTACCAATATCTCCCCAAATCCATGAATCGGGAATGGAACTATTAAAACAAGTATTATCAACTTTTACAGCATTAATATATTTTACACCAGCTATTTTTATTTTTTTGAGTAACCCCGAAAAAAACAGAGAATCGTTATTGTAAAAATAAGTGGAGTTAAAACTTGGGTCGCCAACGCCAAACACATTTAGTTCTAAAAATGGTGACGTTTGCATACTATCGCCTTGATAGTGTATGGAAAATTGTGTTTTATAAGTAAAGTCTTTTTTCAAAATACCTAATGCAGCTCCAGTTGTTACAATCTTTAATGTGCTTGCTGGTATCAGTGCTAAGTCACTTTGATACTCTTTTATGGCTTTCCCTGTTGCAACATCTATCACGCACCAGCCGTAACTTGCGTGTTTCAAATTGGGATCAGTTTTAAATTGAGATTGCACTTCTTCAACATTGCTTTGAGCGTATAAAGCAAATTGAATAAACATTAAAAAATGGAGGATGTATTTTTTCATAAAATCTTCTTCATTAAAACTATAAAATATGTCAGCTTAAACTTTTAAATATTAAAATTGTTTTTAACTTTATATAACTCAAAACACTAATCATGGTTTATGCCCAACTCTGCTTTTGCCTTTAAACAATTTAATGTAAAGCAAGATAAATGTGCGATGAAAGTTGGCACCGATGCCGTTTTATTAGGATCATGGATTCAGCCAAATGGTTCAACACATATTTTAGATATTGGAACAGGAACGGGAGTTATTGCTTTGATGTTAGCTCAAAAAACAAATGCTTCGATTGTTGGCATTGATATTGATGTTAGTGCCACACAGCAGGCTCAAGAAAATGTTGATGAAAGTAAATTTAAAAACAGCATCACGCTTTTCAACACGTCGTTTCAGGATTTTGTAAAAACAACATCCATAAAATTTCAGCTCATTGTTTCTAATCCTCCATTTTTTGAGCAGTCACTTAAGTCGAGCGATGAAAAACGTTCAAACGCAAGGCATGCAGATGTTTTACCTTTTGATGAATTATTAGAAGGTGTGATTAAAGTATTAGACGAATCGGGTAAATTCTGTTTGATTTTACCCACTTTGGAGGCAGATAAGTTTAGAAATTTGGCTCAAAAAAAAGGCCTATACTTATCTAAATTATTGCG